>NZ_QEHP01000125.1:0-72497 GCF_003094695.1 Chryseobacterium sp. HMWF035
ATATGATTACAGCTGTATTAATCATTTTTGCAGGAGGAAATCCAGACAAAGTTTTCAAAACATAAAAGAGGTCGGATTTCTTCCGACCATGACTAGCACCTTCGGTGCCGCCGAAACTTTTAAAACATATCTTAAAAAAATTAGTAGGCTGCTGTAAAACGCTCTCTGATGTGGTTATTCTGTTCCAGTTCATCCACTAAAACCACCGCTACATCTTCTACGGAAAGAACACATCTTCCGTTTTCATCGAAAACAGGATTTTCCAGAGCGGTTCTGTATTTTCCGGTTCTTACGCCTGCCGTTCCCTGATGCATTTCTATTGCCGGACTGAAAAATGTCCAGTCTAAGGTTTCATTTTCTTTAATTTTGTTTAAATAATCTCTTGCCGCAGTTGCCCCAGGTTTTATTTCTGCAGGAAAATCTGATCCGTCTACCAGCTGTTTTCCATCAATGTAAAGACTTCCTGCTCCTCCAACAGTAATAAATCTTTTTACACCGGATTGTTCAACTGCTTTTTCAATATTAACGGAACCATTCAGAAAGTCATCATAAAGATTAGGATTAGTCCATCCTGCGTTGAAAGCACTGATTACGGCATCATTTCCTTTTAAAGCTTCTGATAATTCATCTACATTATTTACATCTACACTTTTAGCCGTTACTTTTTCGTTTTGCTCCACTTTTGAAGCATCTCTTACAATGGCTTCTACCTGATATCCTCTATTGGATAATTCATTTACAACCTGAGTTCCTACAAAACCTGTTGCCCCTATTACTGCTACTTTTTTCATACTGTTTATTTTTTATATTTAATTGTAATAACTTTTGTTACATTTTTAAGCAAAAAATTTTATTTAAACTGTTCGCTGAACTGTTTTAAGGATTTATTTCCTAAAAAATCCAAAACCAACTGATCGGTTTCTGAAAACAAATTTTTAAGATGATTATTAATTTCTTTTCCGACCGGGCAAACCGGA
The DNA here is from genome assembly GCF_003094695.1 of Chryseobacterium sp. HMWF035. Lineage (NCBI taxonomy): Bacteria > Pseudomonadati > Bacteroidota > Flavobacteriia > Flavobacteriales > Weeksellaceae > Chryseobacterium > Chryseobacterium sp. HMWF035. The sequence goes on from NZ_QEHP01000125.1 coordinate 978, forward strand.
TTGGGATTATTGTTTTTCTTTCCTAAAACTTCGGTGTTCTTCACAGCCAGATAGATTTCAGAAATTCGTATGGAATCTGCACTTTTTGCCAGCTGACTCCCTCCTTCTTTTCCCTGTCTGCTTGTAATTAAACCTGCTTCTCTTAACACACCAAGCTCTTTACGAACAATCACAGGATTGATATTGATGCTTCCTGCAATCCATTCTGAGGTAAGCCAGTCCTGCGGACTTTCCGTCAATAAAGTCATGATATGTATTGCCGTGGCAAATCTTGTGTTGTTCATTATAATTACTCAGCAAAGATATACAATTTTTTAATGTAACAAAAAATATTACAATTAAAATTTGTTAAAGAATCAGACGATCCAGATCCAAAAGCAGATAATTGATATTCTGATTGATGGTTCTGGTTGCCGACTGCATCTGGTTGAGCATTGCGGCACGGTTATGAAGATCATCTGAACGGTAAAATCCTCCGTCACTGAAAATAACAGATTCGTCTGCACGCTTTTTATCATCATCAAACTGATAATGAAGCCAGCGTTCTTTCATACTCGAAATAATAGACTGCTGCTCTCTATTGGAAAATTTTTTCTCGGTGTACATATACCAGATAAACGGCGGAAAGTTAGGTGACTGTAATTTGCCTTTCCATACATCTCTTAGCAGATTTCTCTGATGGATAAATTCTACTTTTTTACCTTTCGGATTTAAAGTTGCCAAACCAAATCCTGCTCCCAAAACTCCTCCTCCGATATCGATGGTATTACTCCATGAATTATCCTTTACAATTCCTCCCGCTACCGAAGCCGCGGCTCCGGTTACAATCGAAAGCAGAATAAGTTTATTGTTTCTGGAATCGTTTAAATTATCCACATAATTTCCGATCTGCGCTACTCTTTCCCCTTCACAGTCGAATTCTGCCGCAACCGCATCCAGCTCGGTTAAAGCAATGGTTATTTTGCTGTTGATTTTGGATTTTAGCTGTAAAACTTTTACCTGAGATTCCAGCGAGGTATCTTTTTTAAGCTCCATGATCTCATGAACTTCGTCCAGATTATCTAAAGCATTCAGAATCAAAATACTCTGATCCGAAAATTTATCTTTTAATTCTTTGTTGGCATTAATGATGGAATCTGAGTTATAAGAAGGCAGTTTATTACCGTAATTGTATTTGAAAGGCGCTTTACAATAGCTATCCCGAAGCGTTAGAATATTTTGTCTGATTGCCTGATTTTTCCTTGATACACAGGAAGTAAGCAACATACTGAATGCTGCAAAGTAAATTATCTTCTTCATTGATCGATGTTTTCTGTGATTCGGGATTCTTATACATCTGTAAGCTACAAACCTGCAGAAAATTTTATAAGAATTACATTATTTCAAATTCAAACCAAATATTTGTTTTAAGTTATTTGAAAGGTAAAATTACGCAAATAAAAAAATTTACCCGAATAACAGGTAAATTTTTAAGCTATTTTTAATAAAACTATTTCTTGATATCCAGCAATTCCACTTCAAAAATAAGCGTAGAATTCGGACCGATCTCTTTGCTGATCTGCTGATCTCCATAAGCCAGATGCGGAGGAAGAATTAATCTCCATTTGCTTCCTACAGGCATCAGTTGAAGTGCTTCCGTCCATCCTTTAATAACTTTATTCAGTGGAAATGAAGCCGGAGTTCCTCTTTTTACAGAACTGTCGAAAACTTTTCCGGTGATGGTAGTTCCGTGGTAATGGCATTTTACGGTAGATCTAGGACCTGGTTTTTCGCCATCGCCTTCCGTAATGATTTCATACTGCAATCCGCTCGGCAATTCTACAACGCTTTCTCTCTTGCCATATTCTGCCATATATTCCTGACCGTCTTTCAGGTTTTTTTCTGCCAATTCTTTTTTACGTTTAAATAACATATCTGCTACTCCCATAATTGATAATTTTTGCAAAGATAGTTCTTTGTGCCGGAAGATGATAGCCGGAAGATGGAAGTTTTTTAATCATAGAAAATTTTCAAAACATATAAATCATTAGTTTTCAATTTATTAAATTTTATTTTTTTGCATCTTTAACTCAGCTTAAAAAATTCAAGTATCATTAATATTCTGTTAATAGGATTTCCGAAACTTGGCGTTATAATTGGACTTAAAAACTAAATGCCCAATCCATTACCCTATAAAAAGGAATACGACAGACTGACTGATGAAGAGAAGCAGCTTCTGGAAATCAATAAAAAAAGCATTACTGATTTTGTTGAGCAGTCTCCTTCCGTGAGTGATGTTCATTACGCAACGAGAAATGCTCATGCTAAAACATACGCTGTTACGAAAGGAACTTTTCTTATTGATAAAAACATTCCCGAAGAACTGAAACCGTATTTCGATAAAGAAAAATATGATCTGATCATCCGTCTCTCCAACGCTCATTTAAAAGTAATGAAGGGGAAAAGAGATTTTCCTGCATATGGTTTTGCCGTGAAAATTAATGATGAGAAAGGAAACGTGATTGCCAATTTTCCTTTGGTGAATTTTCCGTTGTTTCCGATTAATTCGGTGAGTACATTTCTAAAATTATTTACATCCGTTAATCGTTTTTTTGTAAAAAAATGGAGTTCTTTTTCTTTACTGATGCAGATTTTAAAAGTCATTCCCTCAACTGTTACGGCATCATTCGTTAAAAATATATTCAGACTCTGGAGGAAGAGAAATGATTTTTTTCTTTCATTTGATTTTCATTCTGTCGGTGTGTACAGACTGGGAGATTATATGATGAAAATTAAAATCAAACCGCAATCTGTCAACAAACATTTTGGGAAGAAATTAAAGGTAAAAAATGCTGTGGAACGTTATCTTAAAGAAGAAAATTTCACGGCAGATGTTCTTATTCAGCTTTGCTATGACCTGAAAGATCAGCCTGTGAATAAACTTAATGTTGAATGGAAAAATTCGCCCTATATTAAAATCGGGGAAGTGAAAATTGAAAAAAACAATCTTCTGAACTCAAATTCCTGCGACAGCGAATTGCTTTCTTTTAATCCTTTTGAAAGTAAGATTTTCTTTCAGCCCGTCGGAAAAATTCAAAAGCTCCGCGATGAAGCGTATAAGGTTTCTGTACAAACGAGGCGGAAAATCAATAAGCTGTTGAAATATAACAAATAATGAAAAGTGAATGGTGAATTTTGCTTAGCAAGTGAATAGTTATTTTTTTAGTTTAGTGTTTAATGTTCAAAGTTTACTGCCAGTAGTTGTTTGACGTAGGAGAAATCTATTTAGTTTTTAACGCAATGTTCACCAGGTTTTGCTTTACATTGTAGTGGGTATTTTTTTTCGCAACGACGTCTGACTTCGTAGAATCTTTGATTTCACTCATTGAATGATAATTATGAAGACTAAAATCGTGTTTGCCACGCAATTTTTTTAATTCTGTTGAGATTTCTAAAGGATGAGAAACTTTATTGGCTAATTCAAATATTGAAAAACAGACTAATTCCATAGCCGCGATTGAAGCAATTGTTTGAGCTCATTTTTAAGCTTTTTGGCGGCGCAGCTTTGCCGCGCCGCCAAAAAGCTTAAAAATAGCGAGTGCGGAAAGCGCGAAACAGCTCCTAAAAATAAAATAATAAAAAAGGCTCTACAAATTGTGTAAAGCCTTTCTATTTTTAATAAGAACTGATCTTATTCTTCAATTTTCTCTTTGTCTTCGTCATCCTTTTTATCGGGGAAAATCAGGGATAAAATCACTGAAATTACCAAAACTCCTCCAACGATTCCTAAAGAAACCGGAGACGGAATATGAATCCACGGTGCAATCAGCATTTTTACTCCGATAAACGATAAAATAACAGCCAAACCGTAAGGCAATTTGCTGAACATATGAATGAAATTCGCCAACAGGAAATACAATGATCTTAATCCTAAGATTGCGAAAATATTCGATGTGTAAAGGATAAACGGATCATTGGAAATCGCGAAGATTGCCGGAATGGAATCTACTGCAAAAAGTACATCCGTAAACTCAATTACGGCTACAACAACCAAAAGCGGGGTTGCCATTTTTATTCCGTTCTGTACCGTAAAGAATTTGTCGCCCACGTAATTGTCTGAAACCTTCCAGAATCTCTTAATCAGTCGTGCTCCTGCGGTATTGCTGTAATCTTCTTCGTCATCATCGTCTCCGTCGCCCCACGATTTTATTCCTGCATACACAAGGAACAACCCGAATAAAGTCATTACAATATTGATTTTTACCGGATGTCCGAAAATATTCATTTCAGGAAGGTAAGTAAGGTTGATTAATCCAACACCCGCAAAAATGAAAATTGCCCTGAAAATCAATGCTCCGATAATTCCCCAGAAAAGAACTTTGTGGTGGAGGTATTTCGGAACTTTAAAGAACCCGAAAACCAGAATGAATACAAATAAGTTATCCACCGAAAGTGCTTTCTCAATCCAGTAAGCCGCCTGATACTGCGTGAATTTCTCTACTGCCAAAGCATGACTTTCGGGACTTCCGTCTGTATTGAAAACCCAATAAACCACACCGGAGAATACCATAGACAGTGAGATCCATACGATTGACCAGATTGTAGCTTCTTTGGAAGAAACTTCATGACTTTTTTTGTTGAAAACTCCTAAATCCAGAAGCAACATGATAACTACTGTTATCGCAAATCCCCAAACCAGACCGGGATGAAGATCTAAAATACCTTGATGTTTGTCCACTTTTAAATGTGCTTATTATACGATAAAAGCAATATTTGTACGGGTACAAGTATTGCTAAATTTTATTTTTATTTTAAAATTTCATTCAACAGTTAATAAGTTTTGGCTAAAGCCGGATTGGAAACTTATTTTTAATGCAAATGGGCTAAAGCTCGTTCCTATTGATGATCATTTTAAATGCTTATATTTTACAAATATTTCTGCTTTACAGTTTCTATTGTTTCCTGTAATTTTCTGTCTGCTGTAGGATCTCCGATCGCGTTGAATTTCCATTCTCCGTTTCTTTTGTAGAAAACGCCCATTACCATGGCAACATGACCTTTGAAAGATGCATCATTCGCAATATCATATTTTGCAAAAACTTCTCTTACGTTGGTTGGCGTTCCTTCATAAATTCTGATGGATGCGAAAGGAATAGTACCGAAATCCTGACCTTTATAACTGTTCAGAACCAAAGCAACGTGCTCTACATTGGAATCCAGATTGCTGAAATCCACAGTAATCACCTCATTGTCAAGACCGTCATCTCCATTTACATCTCCCGTTAAATCGTCTCCGCTGTGTCTTACCGAACCGTTTTTAGATTTTAAGTTCCCGAAATAGATTACTTCTGTCGCGTTTTTATTGGAATCGTATAAAATACAGCTTCCATCCAAATCTACTGCTTCTTTTGTAACGCCTCCGAAGAATCCTTTCTTCTCGATTGCTCCCCAGTTGATTCCCACACAAGCCTGTGTAAGCGTGGTTCCGTTTTCCTTCGTTAGGTTTATTCTCTGACCCTTTTGTAAGTTAATAGCCATTTTTTTAAGTTTTTGTTTTATTTTGTGATTGTAAATAGGCTGCTTTTTAGCCCATTTACCATTTTAATTATTATTTAAATTTAAATTCAGCATTGCACGAAGAATATTGGTTTCTTCATTGATGTCGAACATTTTACTCATAACGTCGGTATTTTCAAGATTTTTAAGATAATCTTTCAATACTGAAATCACCTGCTCCGGTAATGTTTTTTTCCTTTCGTTCATTGTCTCTTCCAATTGTTCATTTTTTCTTTTTAACTGATAAACAATTGTTCCCTGATTCGATTCATTGGGCATTGTATCTAGTTTTTCCAGTTTTTTAGGATCAATTAAATACATTTTTCTGCCTTCGATATCAAAAATGAAGTGATCATCGGACTGGAAGATTTTAAATAATTCATATTCGTTTCCCGTGATGACATATCCGCATACAAAACGAACCTTAAAGTTCTGAATATTAAGCCTTCCCAGTAATTTCCTTTCAATCTGATAATCCTGATACTGATAGGCAGGAAAAGAACCGGATTTCAGCAATTCTTCATCAACATTCGAACGGTAGAATTCTGCCGCATATTTTTTGTAGAAATACAGAACATTATCCCAGTTTGCCCGAAATTTATCTTCCGTAAGATCATTATACAGACTTTTCAGTTGATTGGAAAAGATCCCGCTGTACATTTTACGGTCTGTTTCGAAACCGTCTACACGCTTTTCCTCAAAACCGGAAATGTATTTGCTGTTAACATCAATTTCATTAAGCACAGCCAACATCTCATTTTCCTTCTGCCTTTTAATTTTGGTTAAAAGCTCAATAAGACTGTCGGTATACTGAAGATGAAAAAGTTCCAGTTTGCTGTAATCGAGTCCTTTATTTTCCTGAAAAAGATTATGGATAATATCCGTCTTAATGTAGATCGAAATTATATCAACATTTTCAAAAAAATTTGCAAGAAGTTTAAGTTTGGTTAATCTTCTTTTGCTTTGTGACAATATGTTTACAGCATCATCATTCACTTTTCATCTCTCATTCTTATCCTCTTACGTTTGCTTTTAATTCGTGTTCCAGAGTCATTAAATCCTGATCCAGCTTTCTTCTTCCTTCCGCACCCTGTTTTTGGATCTGCTTCACTTCGTTTAATGTATTGATTAGTTTTGCTGTTGTTTCTCTTAACACATCAACGGAAACAATCGTCTGTTCGTTAGCTCTTGCAACATTCACAGAGTTCTGCCCCAAACGTTCTGCATTTTTTCTTAAAATTTCTTCCGTCGTAGCCGAAACTTTCTGCTGAATTTCAATGCTTTGCTGCTGTCTGTACATCGCTACTGCCAGTGAAAGCTGATTTTTCCAGAGCGGTAAAGTCGTCGTTAAAATCGTCTGTGCTTTTTCTGCAATCGAAACGTTGTTGTTCTGAACGAGTCTGATCTGCGGAAGCGACTGCATCATGATTAATCGAACCACTTTCAGATCGGCTAATCTTCTGTCTAATCTTGCAATAAAATCTCTCTTATCAGCAATCTGATAATCCTGAAATTCCTGAGTATTGGCTTCCATGTGCGCTAATTCCGCTCCGGCTTTTTCCATTCTCAGGTTTCCGACAATCACCAGTTCTTCAATTTGTTTGATCGCGTTGACATTACTTTCGAAAATCGTCTGCAAAACCGCATTATCTTTCGTTGAAGTAATGATTCCTGCATTTACTTTATAAGCAATCTGATCGATATTGTTGATGATTTTATCGTATTTGGCAAATAAATTCTCGATCTGCGTCATGACACTTTTCATGAAAGGCAATTTGCTTAAAAAACTTTTGAATTTATTCTGATTTAATTCTTCAACATCTACATAATTCAGCTCGACTAATAAATTATTAATCAATTCACCTACTTCTCCGGAATTTGATCTTCTTACATTTCCAAGGAAACTGTCACTCTGGTTGGATAATGTTCTCTGAAGATCTGCCCCGAAATTAACGATCGATCCCGGGTTAGTTTCGTCGATAGAATCTGCAAGAGCTTCATATTTCTGGCGTTCTTCTGCCTGTAACTGCGTAAGATTTACATTTCCATCCCTGTCTACTAATGGTGCAGGAGGCGTACTTGGCGTTGCCATACTCGGCGGCGGCGCCATCGGAGTAGGTTCGAATGTCTTTAAAGGTTCGATTGATCCAAGCGGATCTATAGGTTGATTTTCCTGATTGTCCATAATAGATTATTGATAGATTGATACAAATTTTTCTAGACCTTCTCTCTGTCCGCTTCCTACCGCTTCGAATTTCCATTCGCCGTTTCTGTTGTAGATTCTTCCGAATTCCACTGCCGTTTCAATAGAGAAATCTTCGTCTAATTCATATTTTAAAATTTCTTCGTTGGTATCTGTATTGAAAATTCTGATGAAAGAATTTCTTACCTGTCCGAAGTTTTGTCTTCTTGAATCCGCATCGTGAATGGTTACCACAACAGTAATTTCTTTCACGGCAGGATCTATTTTAGTAAGATCGATTTTAATCTGCTCATCATCTCCTGCTCCGTCTCCCGTAAGATTATCACCAGAGTGAATTACTGCTTTGTCCGGAGACTCCAGATTGTTGTAAAAGATGAAGTGATTATCTGAAATTAACTTTTTATTTTCACCTAATAAAAATAAAGAAGCATCCAAATCGAAAGCGGTTCCGGTAGACGTATTATTGATGTCCCATCCAAGACCAACCGTAAATTTCGGTGCGTTTATATTTTCTCTCTGTCCTTTCTGTAAGTTAATAGCCATAATATAATTCGGTTTGTGTTAAAGTGTTTATATTGTTTTCGTATTCTTTTATTAAATGATAATTATTGCTGATTGCCAGTTCCAGCAGATTATCCATCAGTTCCTTTTTTACTTTAGACGAAAGATACTCAAAATTACCTGAATCTAAGCCTAAAATATATTTTACAATTCGTGTATTAAACTGAAAACTAGGCTTCCCCATTACGTCTGCGATATCTTGTACATTTTTTACCGCGTAATAATTAAAGTAATTTTCAATCTTAGGATCGAGATCAAAATTCATCAGTTCAGCATAATACATGAATAAAAAGTCTGCTTCTACATTGTACTGATCCAGAATTTTATTCACCGTAAATTCATGGCTTCCTGTTATTTTAATATCATCTATAAAAATACAAAGTTTTCCTCTAAGAAAATCTTTATCCAGATAATAGGTGTCGTTAGCAATAAGATTTTTACGGTCTTCAAAACTTAAATTTCCATAATCCGTCGTGTAGGTATGATTTCTGTTAATTTTCGATAAAATGCTTGATTTTTTTCCTTTCTGAAACAAATAAAAATCCAGATGCTTCTTAAAGTAAAAACATAAAAAATTAGACGCTGTAGGAATTGCCATGTAAGGACTTGGCAATACCACAATTTCTTTATCTGTATTTAAAATATCTTCATGTGAAGAAACAAATCCTTCGAACAGTTCTTTTGCAAATTTTTCAGCATACGACTTATCGCCATATTTGAAATAGCTGTATTCTTCGGGTGAAAATGTAAATTCATCCGCCGAATGAATGTGGTGTAAGCTGTACCTCTTGTTCATAATTATATTTTGGGTGTAAGTAAGTGTGCATTGAAACCAAAATCCTTTGCGCCTTTATAATCCGCGACAGGATTATCCCCGATATGTAAAACCTGTTTTACATCTAAATCCTGATTGGGAAGTAAATTTTTCACTTCCTGAAAGATTTTGGGATCGGGTTTTGAGCAGTTCATTTCATCAGAATAGATGTGGAAATCAATATACTGATCGAGGTTTTCACTGATCAGGAATTTTCTCATGGTTTTTCCTTTAATAAAACCTGTATTGCTTAGAATATTGATTGTTTTTCCCTGATTTTTAATTTCATCAAAAAACTGATGTAAATTTTCAAAAATCACAATAGGTTTATATTCCAGAAACAGATCTTCGCTTTTCTGATAAAACTGATTTAACTGATCTTTATTCAATTGTTTTACATCTACTTCCAGTGCATTTAAAATTAATAAATAAATTTCAAAAGTGTCAACATTTCCTCCAATTACCTCATTGATAGAATTGCAAAGATCATCATAATATTTTACGACTTTCGCAACTTCATCAATTGTTTTTTTTACGTCAAAAAATGAGGAGAACAGCTCAACTCTTTTTGCTTTAAATTCAGGATGAGATTTTATTAAAGTAAGCCACAAATCAAAGGAAAAATGTGAGTGATTGTGGATGTCTATATCTGTTTTCAAAATGGTTCAGTTAAAAGTTTTATTTAGCTTTTTTCTTGAAAAAGATGTTTTAAATGGTTATTATTTTCTTTCATCTGTTCGTGTTCAAAATACAATTCCTTTCAAAGATAGAATTTTTAAATTAATGTGTAAATGTAGTTGGCTGTTTTAAGAAATTTTTATGATTTTCCGTAATATTTGTTATTGGAAAATTCTTTTTTAAACGCAAAGTCCTCAAAGATTTTTTTAAAATTATTGTGGGTATTTTTCTTTCGCAAGGGCGTTTCACTCAGCCAAGACTTGATGCTATCATTTGCTGAACGAAGTGCCTTAGCGAACGAAAATGTTTTCAAAGGATTGAACAAAACCTGGAGATCATCGCGTTAAAAATAATTTAGCAAATAATGTCTTTAAATTTTCATTTTTTTTGTCGGTTTAAAAAAATGAAAAAAAAATTTTTGCTGTTAAAATATTTTTTCTAGTTTTGCAACCGGTTAACAATCAACAATGTCAACAAAAATGATAAATATAATTACTTTAAGCAATCCTATCAGAGCTGTGTACTTTGGTAGCACTAAATATTTATCTGAATAACGATCGACCTTATAAAACTAAAATATAACGAAGGCCTGTCTGTTTCAGATAGGTCTTTTTTGCTACCCTACTTTTCAGCTTTTACATTCGGAAAGGTTGTCTAATTTTTTAACGCAAAGAAAAATTTTCTTACTGAATAAGAAAGTGAGCAAAGATTTTAATCAATAAATTGATTTTAAGAAGCTAGCTTCATCAGCGACTTTGTCGCAACTCTTTGCTCTCTTAAATAAAAAACAGTTTTCAAAGAACTTTGCGTTTTAAAACATTTTACAACCTTAAAATCAACAATTTAAATTTAACAAAATGAAATACAACACACGAAATATAGGGATTATAGCACACGTTGATGCAGGAAAAACAACACTTACGGAAAGACTTCTTTATTACACGGGAATGATTCATAAAATCGGAAATGTGGACGAAGGAAATACCACAATGGATAAAGACATCCAAGAGAAAAACAGGGGAATTACGATTTCTTCGGCTGCAATTTCTACCCAGTGGAAAAAAGATGAAAATGTCTTCAATATCAACATTATCGATACTCCGGGACACATTGATTTTGCGGTGGAAGTTGAACGTTCTTTACGAGTTCTGGACAGCGTCGTAGCAGTTTTCTGTGCTTCTTCGGGAGTTCAGCCGCAAACGGAAAATGTCTGGTTTCAGGCTGAGAAACATGGAATTTCAAAGATTTGTTTCATCAATAAAATGGACAGAATCGGGGCTGATTTTTTTGCTGTTTTAAATGAAATTAAAACAAAACTGAATGCAATTCCTTTAGCTTTACAAATTCCGATGGGTTCTGAAGACCGTTTCGAAGGCGTTATCGATTTAATTAAGCAAAAAGCGCTGTACTGGATGGATGAAAACGGAGAAACTATTATTGAAAAGGAAATTTCGGAACTTTACAACGCTGAAGCTCATGAATGGAGAATGAAACTAATGGAAACTTTAGCGGAATCTGACGAACAGTTTTTTGAATATTTTCTGGATTCTGAAACAGAAATTTCTGAGGAAATGATCACTGAAGCCATAAAAAGAGCTTGTCAGTCAAGAAATTCAGTTCCTGTTTTATGTGGTTCCGCATTCAAAAACAAGGGAGTACAACCTTTGCTTGATGCGATTGTAAGTTATCTTCCTTCACCGGATCAGTTGCCTTCCGTGAAAGGAAAAGATGCCAAAACGGAAGAAACGGTTGAGCTGGAAAGAAATGAAGAGGAAACTTTTTCAGGACTGGTTTTCAAAGTGGTGATTGATAAGCATATGGGTAAACTTTCGATGTTGAGAATTTATTCGGGAAGTATACAATCCGGTGATACGGTTCAGAATGTAAGAACGGGTGAAAGTTTCAGAATTTCAAGGATTTTGCAGATGCAGTCGGACAAAACGATAACGGTTGAAGAAGGAAAAGCGGGAGATATTGTGGCTTTAACCGGAATAAAAGATGCGAAAACCGGAGATTCTTTATCTTCTGTTGAACGGGCTGTTTTGCTTGAATCCATTACGATTCCGGCTCCGGTAATCAGGGTTTCTATTGAACCGAAAACAAATGCGGATGAAAAATCTTTCGGACTGGTTTTAGCGAAAATTCAGGAAGAAGATCCATCGTTGGTTGTTGAAAGAGACCGACAAACAGGAGAAACTTTACTGAGCGGTTTGGGAGAGTTACATCTTGAAGTTACTTTAGAAAAGATCAGGTTGAATCACGGAATTGAAATCAATCAGGGAAAACCTAAAGTTTCGTACAAAGAAATTTTAACGGAAGCCAGAACGCATCGTGAAAAACTTGTGAAACAGAATGGCGGAAGCGGACAGTTTGCGGACATCACGTTTGAAATCGGGCCGAGAAATGATGATGGAATTGGTTTGGAATTCATCAATCAGATCAAAGGCGGAGTGATTCCGAATGAATTTGTTCCGTCTGTTGAAAAAGGATTCAGAGAGGCAATGGAAACTGGAGCATTACAGGGCTATCCTCTGGAAAGTATGAAAGTTACGCTTCTTGACGGATCTACTCACAGTAATGATTCTCATGCTCAGGATTTTGAAATGGCTGCGAGAGACGGTTTCCGGGAAATAGGAAAATCCTGTAAGCCTAAATTAATGGAACCGATCATGAAAGTTGAGATTCAGACGATTGAGGATTATACCGGAGCGGTGACTGCGGATATCAACAAACGAAGAGGAATCATCATTTCGATTGATGAAAAATCCGGAAGAAAAGTTTTCACGGCGGAGGTTCCTCTGGCTTCGACTTTCGGATATATTTCTGATCTGAGAACGTTAACGAGCGGAAGAGCTTCGATCAGCATGAAGTTGTCGCACTATGCTTTGGTGCCCGATTTCATCGCGAATATATTAGTAACCTAAAAGACAAGGGCTGTAAATTTATTTTTGCAGTCCTTGTTTGGGTTATTGAGGTGAATTATCAATAATGAATTGTTTTTTTCTCCCACTGATTTTGCAGATTATGCAGATTTTTATTCTCCACAGATGTTTGCATGAATTTTAAATTTCCATCATCGCGTTTCCAGTTTATCCAAAATTTTATTTTCCACAGATTACACAGATTTTTTCAGATGTTTGCGGAGTATTTCTAAACTTCCATCATCGCACTTCCATCTTCCACCTCCATCTTCCATCTTCTGTTTTCCAGCCTCAAAACCTTCTCAAACACACAAACTCTACAACCCTCCTGCTCAAAAACCCTCCTACTTCTCCGGCATCACTTTATACGTCGGATCATCCTGAATATTCACTTCAATTACAGCTTCTGCGTTTTTCAGCATTTTGCGGCAGTCTTCACTTAGGTGTCTTAAATGAAGTTTTTTATTTTGTTGCGTATATTTTTTGGAGAGTTTATCTAAAGCGTCAATTGCACTCATATCTACAATACGGCTTTCTTTAAAATCGATGACTACCTGATCCGGATCATTTACAGGATCAAACTTATCAATAAATGTTGTAACCGAGCCAAAGAATAGCGGTCCTGAAATCTGATAATATTTAACCCCATTTTCATCCGTCAATTTTCTGGCACGGATTCTTTTCGCATTGTCCCATGCAAAAACGAGAGCAGAAATGATCACCCCTACCAAAACCGCCAAAGCCAGATTGTGAAGAATAATGGTAATTAAGGCTACTGTAATTCCGACAAAAATATCGGATTTCGGCATCTTGTTAATGATGCTTATGGAAACCCACTGAAAGGTACTGATCGCAACCATCATCATGACACCAACCAAAGCTGCCATCGGAATTTTTTCAATAAACGGGGCTCCGACTAAAATAATAATTAAGATCGTGAGGGAAGCAATGATTCCGGAAAGTCTGGCTCTGGAACCGGCATTCAGATTCACTAAAGTCTGGGCAACCATTGCACAGCCTCCCATTCCTCCGAAAAAACCGTTGGTAACGTTGGCTAAACCTTGCGCTACGGCTTCTTTATTGGTGTTTCCTTTTGAATTGGTAATTTCATCCACCATGGATAAAGTCAGCAAAGATTCAATTAAACCGACTCCTGCCATAATTAAAGCATAAGGAAAAATAATCTTTAAGGTTTCTAATGAAAAAGGTATTTCCGGAATATGGAAACTGGGCAAATTTCCGCTGATGCGGGCAATATCCGAAACAGTTTTTGTATGAATTCCGAAACCAACAACCACTCCGAAAACAATTAAAATAGCAATTAAAGAAGAAGGAACTACTTTGGTGATTTTAGGGAAAAAGTAAACGATGGCGATCGTCAAAGCCGTTAAACCCAACATAATATATAAGGAACAACCCTGCAGCCAAGTCACAACACCGTTTGCATCGGTAATTTTAAACTGTTCTACCTGTGCCATGAAAATGATAACAGCAAGACCGTTCAGGAAACCGTACATTACAGGTTGCGGAATCAATCTCACAAATTTTCCGAGTCTGAAAATTCCGACCAGCATCTGAAAAACTCCGGCTAAAGCTACAGTTGCAAATAAATATTCTACGCCGTGAGTTTTGATGAGTGCAATTAAAACAACGATGGTTGCTCCAGCTCCACCGGAAACCATTCCGGGACGGCCTCCGAAAATGGCGGTTACCAATCCCATCATAAAAGCGGCATATAATCCCGTTAAAGGAGAAAGTCCGGCAAGAATGGCAAATGAAAGAGATTCGGGAATCATGGTCATCGCCACCGTAAATCCGGCAAGAAGTTCGTTTTTGAAATTGATTTTTTGTGAAAAGTCAAAAAGTTTAAGAGAATTTTCCATTGGAAAAATAAGTGTAAGGATTTAATAATAATTTTAAAAATAAAGATTTCTGTTTTCTATTCTTTGAAAACAGCTTTATAAAATCCTTAAGGCGGTGTAACTTCCGATGAAGTTTTTCTTTTTACTTTCATAATGGCAACAAAGATATTGACTAGAAATTTCTCAGACAATTTTTGCAGCAGCTTCTTTAAATATTTCACAATATGTTTCCGTTTAAATTATGGTCTCTTCAAATATTACGGAATATATTATTTCACTACACCTACCACATATTTAATTAAATTTTAACTAAAAACAGTATTTCATAAAATTTTATCCCTCATTTTTTTGGACTAAATCCAAATTTTTCTATATTTGATTTCAGAGAAGTTAGTATTTTTTCTAAATATTTAATTCAATTATTGATGATTAATTAAATACAGAAAGAAAATTATCTTAAAATTATTAAAAAAGAGTATTTACATGACGATATTGTAATGGAAATGGTATTGGTGCTTACAGAAAAGTCCGGAATATTGAAGCTTACTGACTGAAGTAATGGGGATCTGAAATACATGATGGTGCTGCAACATAAAAAAGCATGAATTCTTTATTTACATTTCTATATCTGCTATTTACAGTAAATTCGATCTAAAGTCTTTTAGTGTAAATAAATATTCCGCCAATTATAAAAACAGGCATAACATAATAAATCGTGCTAAAGTTTTTATATTTTTTCATTATTTTATAATTTCGGACTGCAAATTGCTTATTAATCACTAAGGCTTAAAAACACCTATGCTATACAAAGACATACATATAGGACAATTTATTAAAGAAAGAGCTAACGAACTGGAAGTTAGCAAAGAAAGAATGTGCAGTTTTCTTAAAAAAGACGAGGAAGCTATTGATAAAATTTTCGAAAGTGCATCAGTAGAAACAGATCTTTTATTAAGATGCTCTAAACTTCTGGAATATGATTTTTTCAGAATTTACAGTTCACACCTTATTTTATACGCTCCTCCTTCTGCTGTTGATAAGGTGAAGAATCCGAAATCGGATAAGATTCCTTATTTCCGAAAAAACATTTATACTCAAGAGATCAAAGAATTTATAATCGGAAAGATACAATCCGGAGAGATGACTCACAACGAAATCATCCAGGAGTATTCTATTCCTAAAAGTACGCTTCACAGATGGCTGCAAAAAATTTAAAAAAACATCCTATGCGTCCAAATTACACGAAGATCTATCAGGATATGCTTAAAGAAAAAGATCCTGATAAACTGAACGACCCCAAAGTTCAGCGTCTGATAAAAAATTTAAAAACCACTGAAGATGTTTTGAATTTTAACGAACTGGTTTTCAAGCAATCAAAAGAAAGTCTTGAGAAAAATCAGAAACTGAAGACTTATGATAAAAAAACGATGCTGAAACTTTTGCAATATCAAAACAAGCATAATTTTTCTACAAATTATATGTCGAAAAAGTATAAAATCAGCAGAACTACCATTGCGAAATGGAAAAAAACGTTTGAAGAGGAGTACGAAAAAATTACTTCAAAAAACTGATTTAAAAATAAAAAATCCGAAAAGCATACTGTTTTTCGGATTTTTAATATAAAGATTACCAACGGGAAAAGAAAAGCGGGGCATCGTTCTGCCGGAGTCGAACCGGATAATCTTGCCGGAACAGCCGACTTCATTATTCCTCCCCTTCGATTGGTGACGAAGTATCTTTTCTCTACGACACTTTATATTTTAAAACAAGGCAACAACCAGAAAGTGCAATGTCGTGCTCTAACCAACTGAGCTACTTTTCCTATTTTAATTTTGTGTTTTTTTAAACTGTGGAAAAGGCGGGACTCGAACCCGCGACCCCGTCGTAATGAGCGAAGTAACACTATTCTACGGCACTTGTATATTATAAAAACAGATAAGGTAAAAGGCGAAAAAGGTATTTTTGCTCTTATGAGCGCCGCTCTTACCCGATTTGGGCAGGGAGCCGGCAATTCTACATCTGCGAGAGACTTGCGCTTTCTTTCGAAAACTTTTGCCCAGTTGGTTTTCAACCCAACCTCACCAGTTCGGTCGCCCGAATTACGCTACCTTAGGACCGTTATAGTTACGAAGTAACCTTTCTCTACGACACTTATCTGTAAGTTTTTAAAATTAAAAAAGAGGCAAAAGACGAGAAAACTCTTTATTATAAATCATTTTCAGATTTATTCTGGAGTCGAACCAACATCATTAAGATTAACCGAAGTAAGTTTTCTCTAACGGCACTCTTTATTTTATCAAGGTAAATTTCGTACAGATATTTCTCCGGCGTCCTTACTCAAATTAGACGACAGTTTTTTATTTACTGACAGGCATCGAACCTGTATTTCCGGTTTGGAACGAAGTATTTCTGTACTACGACACCCGATATTTTTAAATTTTCAATAAAAAAGGCAAAAGGCGAAAAGACAGACATGCACCTGATCCCTACTGTTATTCAGGAAATTGCACTTTGCTTAGATTTTGAAGTCTAAATTCTAACTCGAAGTAAGCCTTTTCTACGGCACTCTTTTGTTTTTTAAATCAAGGTAATAATGTGAGAATCTTTCAGTGCTTTTGCTCTACCGTCTGAGCTACATCTCGTTTACAACAGAGAAGGCAGGAATCGAACCTGCGACCCAAAGATTAAATATCGAAGTATGATTCTGAAACGACACTTGATTTTTTATGTTTTTAAATAGTTTTCTTAAAAATTACAAGGCAAACAGTGATAAAAGCTGTCTTAAAAACCGTCTAGCCACTCGACCACACCTTTCGGCGAAAGGATTGACTCCGTCGAATCTTCGATTTCGAACCTCTGTACAAATCGAAGTAACTTTTATCTACGGCACTTGTAAGTAATTTTAAAATCGAGCAAAATTTTGAAAGAGACTTTTTCAGTTTGGATTCGAAGGAACTCTTTCTTACGGCATCGATTATTTTTTAAGTTTTTATGGTTATTGTTTTTGTTACTGCAAAATTACTCAATTGGTACGCAATATTTTTACGCAGTTAAAATTATTTTAAAAAAAAACCAAGTAACAGGGTATAAGAGTTTTTGATATCAATTCAAATTTTAAGTAAGACGATGGAACTCTTATGATGACGACATTGGTTGTTTAAAACCGGGCAATGTAACGAAAAGACTCTTGTTCAAGTGAAAATCGAAGGATTTCTTTTCTTACGGCACCGGTAATTTTTTTTAAGTAAGGTGAAAAATCAAACAGAATTTTTTATTGTTGCGTGTTTCTTTTTACACCATTCCGAATTACGGAAACAGGATTTTTACCTGCAATACAACTCTGCTCAGTACGAAGTAATTCTGTTTTACGACACTTACTTTTTAGTTTTCCATTGGGTTTTTCTGTATTTTTTCCAATTTCTCTGAAACTTAATTTCTTTTGAATTAATGGTTTCATAACCATGTGGAAAACAATAAGAACACCCCATTTCATTTCCATATAAAATTCTGGAAATCTGCACATTTGAAATTTTCTTCGGAAAATCAATTAATTCACATTCGTTGATTCCGAAAGATTTTTTAAATGTTTTAAATTTTTTCATAAGTATTGAGTATTTAACCTCAATACAGTGTTCCTTTAAGCCATTTTTTATAGTAATTCATGGTTATCTGTTTTTGTTGATGCAAAGTTATTGTCTTAGTACGCATTCTTTTTACGCAGTTAAATTTATTTTGAAAATATTGACCCGATAATCTCTCCCAGCTTAACAAGTCCTAAAAATGGAAGTAAAATAATTCCTCCAATGAGCAAATAAAATCCTACATTACTAAAAAAGCTATCTTTAGATTCCGTATAATTTCCTTTTTCTCTTTGCTTTCTTTTAAAATCAGGAATATGCTTTGTTTTCTTAAAACTGTCAGTTTCCAGTTCCTTCAGAATATTTTTTGCGTATTCCGAAAGCTGAGTTTTATCTCCCCGAAAAACGATATCTTTTAAAATAGCATTTCCGGAATTGCTTAATGAATTCCTGTACATTTCAACTGCTTCTTTCATTTCGAAATTCTGAGGTTCAGATAAGATCCAAAACTTTCCGGCTTCATCTTTAAACCCTGAATCATAATAAATCTGAGCCAGTTTCTCTCTCAAAGAAAGATCATCGGGAAATTCATTGATCAGATTTCGAAGTCTGTCGCAGGCTTTTTTCTTTCTTCCCGCCTTAAGATCCTGTTCAATTCTGTAAAAAATAGTTCCCATTATTTATAATTATTCATTTGTTCGTTTTGCCTTGAAGCAAAAGAACCAAAAGGTTCAAGACTTGGAAATTCCGGCTAAAAATAATCTATACGCTCTAAAAATTCTAAAACTTGCGCGAATTTATTATTTGTTCTTCGGTTCTGAATTTGTGTCGCGCTTCAAACAGTAGAATTTTCTTAACGTTCGTATAGCTTATTTTCTTTACGCCTCCATTTCCTAAGTCGGTTTTTTACTATTACTCTTTTTTGTCATTGCGAGGAGCGTAGCGACGAAGCAATCTCTAAAAATATTGATTGAGATTCTTCACTTCACTACTGAATTACATTTGTATACCTGAATAAAAAACTGACTGCTAATTAAAGCATTATATTTTCCTAGCCCCGATTGCAACGACATCCTTTTGTGTAGCAAAGCGGAACAAAAGATATAGTGAAAAGCGGGATTAAGCTCCTGAAAACAATAATTATTAGTCTTATTTTTAAAAGCAGTGCCTTTTACAGCACTACTTTTTTAATCATTTCCACGGCAGATTTTTTGTCTTCCAAAGCATTCAGTACGTCGAAAATTTTGTCGGACCAACCTGCGATAAGGTATACATCGTTTTGTCTGATATCCAAAGGCTGTCTTCCGTAACCCGCCAAGTCAAAAATATACAATTTTGCAGTTGGGTGAAAACTTTTGTATTGATTCCATGAATCTTCGAAAGAATTTCGGGTTCCGTTGCTGTTCCACAATTGGGTATCGGTGAAAATCATTACTTTATCCACTTTTTCGCGTCTGTTCAGCAAATCTTCGATGACAAGATAACCGTTGGTAGAGTAACCTACTTCGCCTTCTCTTTTGTAGAATGCATCCACGTTTCTCAGAATACCGTTTTTAGGCATCGGAACTCTTTTCCAGGTGTCACCGAACATACCTGAAATTACATTTTTGCACTGTGACTGCAACATCATCGACATCAGCAAACCAATATCGTACAACAAAACTTTAGATTTCGGAGAAACCGGCTGTTGCATCGAACCTGAAACGTCTGCCGCGATCACCACCGAGGTATCAAAACCAAAACCTTTGATATTTTTGGCACTCACCAAAACCGCATCTTCCAATGCTTCGAGAATTGATGACAGATAAGGTGATTTCATACTTTTCAGTTCTCTGTACGCCGACAAGAATCTGAAAGGCAATTGTTTTGAATTTCTCACGGCTTTTTCATCCGAAAGATAGCTGCAAACTTTCTGCATCGCATCCGGAGAAACGTTGGCTTCCAGAATATTTCTGAGGTTTCGCAAAGTTGCCATATAGCCCAGTTTGTTGCTGAAAATCAGTTCTTCCCATTTGTTTTTGAAGGCGGCTTTTTTTTCGGCATCATCAGCAAATTTTGTCTGTCCCAAAACGGAAAGTTCTACTTCCCAAGTGTAAGGCGTTTCCAACGAATCGTTGACGATTTTGTTGAAAATTACCTGTTGGTTTTCATCTTTTGCTTTCGGGTGAACCAGGAACAAGGCATCTTTCAGGGTAACTTCCGCTTTTCTGTTGTATTTTGCGAACTGGTATTCATCAAATTTATTGAATGATTTTACCAGACCTTTTTGAATTTGCTTTGACAGTTTGTTGAGTTTTTTAAGATCTGTTCTTTCGTTTGCCAATTGGTAATATGCCAAAAGTTCAGTAATTTCATCCGCTCTCTGGATCACGCCGTCGATGGTTCTGCTTACCAGGTCTGTACCTGAAGTCTGCTTTGCCAATTCGGTCGTCAAAACCAACGGAATAGAACGCAGATACATATCTTTTCTTGCGTAAACCGCCAGTTTTGCCACGAATTCCGGATCATTTTTCTGAATCAGGGACTGAATTCTTGTGAGTCTTTCATTTCCTTTTTCATAGGTTGTATTGGATAATCCTGTTGTAACAACAGCACTGTACAATTCTTCTGCAGGTGTCATCGTGTAAGCTTTTGCACCTTCGTAGTTCGTTACTACTTTATTCTCTTTTCTTAAAAAATTAAATTTCATGGTTACTGTTTTTTTGTTAAACATTTCAGAGGATTATCACTTTCTCCCTGATTTCTGATGCAAAGTAAGGATGCTACTGCGCAGTGTTTTTGCGTAGTATAATTTTTTTGAAAAAAAATTTTATTTAAACACTAATTACACGGATTCTTGCACTAATAACAACAATCTTCCTTGTGAAATTTGTGAAAAAATTTGTGGTATTTGTGTTTAGAAAAAATCTATCATTAATTTTATATAAAGGAATTAATAATGGAGAGTTTTTGGAAATACGTTTTCTAGCTTTGTTTCATTAAAATTTTAAACTTATGATTAAAGGATTGTACGAGACTCATGTTCAGGTGAGTGATCTGGAAAATGCAATAAAATTCTATACTGAAGTTTTGGGATTGGAATTTGCCCATAAAGAAGAAAACCGAAGAATTGCATTTTTGTGGATCGGAAAAAACAAGGAATCCATGTTGGGATTATGGGAGCAGAAGGAAAATCTTCAAACAAGGCATTTTGCTTTTACCGCCAACAAAGAAGATATTCTGAATTATTCTGTAGAATTTCTGAAAAATAAAAACCTGAAACCTTATAATTTTCTGAAAGACGGCATTGAAAAGCCAATGGTTTTTGCATGGATGCCTGCTTTAGCCATTTATTTTAATGATCCGGATGGAAATCATCTGGAATTTATCTCGGTTTTGGAGGGTGACGGAAAACCTGAATTGGGTGTGCTTTCTTATGAGGAGTGGATGGAAAGGAAATAAAAAAACTCCCTTTTTGAAAGGAAGTCATCATTACATTTTTAAATTGCTGAATTAATTGATACATTAGTATTGCTGCAAACACCAATGCAAAATTTTCGCAATATTTTTAGCATCATCTATACCTCTGTGATGCGTTCCTTCAAGTGTAAGATTCAGTTCGCCTAAAGCTCTTGCCATTCCGACGCTTTTACGAATCGTGGGATGCAGTTCTCCGAATAAGGTTTTCACATTGATGTGGTCATCGCTCAAAGGATAATCTACATTGAATCTTCTTGCCTGATTTTGCAGCATATTCAGATCATAGTTTCCGTAACTTGCCCAGGTCAGATCTTCGGAATCGTATTCTGCTCTAAGAATATCTAATGCGTCTTCCAG
Source organism: Chryseobacterium sp. HMWF035 (assembly GCF_003094695.1). Classification (NCBI taxonomy): domain Bacteria; kingdom Pseudomonadati; phylum Bacteroidota; class Flavobacteriia; order Flavobacteriales; family Weeksellaceae; genus Chryseobacterium; species Chryseobacterium sp. HMWF035. The sequence continues at coordinate 22,946 of NZ_QEHP01000125.1, forward strand.
CAAAATGCCATCGTCATCAAGCATCTGCTTTGTAATGGAAGTAAGTTCCGTACAGAACGGACTTACTTTCGAATATTGAGGTTTTACTAAAATCCCCTCATTTTTGGAAATTTTTCCGGTTTTTGCATCCATGATGCACACTCCGATTTCTATGATTTCACTTTCCTGTCCTCTCGGCGGTCGGTCTTCCCAACACGTGGCTTCGAGGTCTATAATTAATATGTTTTCTGTTGTTTTCATTGTTGTAATATTTAATTGTTAAAGGTTGGAAGATGGATGCGGGAAGATGGAAGTTTCACACTATGAAAATACTTCCAGACTCCAGCTTCAGACTCCCAACTTTCTAATTTCTCGGTGCAAACGGCGGTGTCCATTTTTTCCTTTTCATGATTTCCTTTACTTCTTCGTAAGAAACCGGATAAAAATTATGACAATCCACTCCTACATCGAAGCTCAGAGCCATTTCATCGTCGGGTAATGTTCCGTGCGAATGTCCGTAGAGCTGCCAAACGCCGCGGTGCGAACCGTTCCATGTTCTCATGGCGTAATGAAAGAGGATGATCTTCTGTTTGCCGTTGCTGTTTTCAGGCTCATCAATTTTCAGTTCGTGATAATCTCTGATGGAAGCAAATCGTTTTGGATACGTCAATGCGGCACCTTCATGATTTCCTTTTATCAAATGAATGTTTCCGTTTAACCGATCCAGAATTTCTTTCGTGAAATCCGGTTTGCCTAAACTGACATCTCCTAAATGATAAACGGTGTCATCTTTACCTATTTTCTCATTCCATCTTTTGATGAGTTCTTCGTTCATCTGTTCCAAAGACTCAAAAGGTCTTTCAGAGAATTTTATAATGTTTTCATGACCAAAATGATGGTCTGCTGTAAAAAATATGTTTGGTTTCATTTTTTTAATTGTTTGTTTTTTAACTACAATATTTCACTATTTCCTCTGTCATTCTGAACGGAACGAAGTGGAGTGAAGAATCTCTAAAATCTTTATGTGAGATTCTCTGAACTTCGTTCGCATCCCTTCAGGCTGTGTCAGAATGACAACTTAATGCATAAATTTTGTAATTTTAGTTCAATAAATATTTAATTCGTTAAGGTTTCATCACCATCCACAGATCTTTGAAATCCGGAATATGAGTTGTAATCAATGATGAGTTGTGTCCGGAGCTTTCTTTTACTTCGCGCGAACCCCACTCACCACGCTGTCTGTAAGGAATTACTTCTGCCCAGACTGCTTTTGTCGGATCTATCGCCAATAAAGCTGCCACAGTATCATGAAGTGCCTTTTCTTTGAGTTCCACTGCTTTAAGAAACAGCTTCAATCCTTTATTTTCATTTCGAAACGGGATCAGCATTTCGGCATCTTTCTTTGTAAAAACAGCAGCATGACAAACATTTTTACTGATCATCCGTCTCTCAGTCATTGGGATTGAAAGCAGCTTTTCTGCAGCTAATGGATTTCCGTTCAGATTGAATGTCGCACAGGTAAGTTTTCCATCAAATTTTTCCAGTCGATGTTCTTTTGGGACAATATTATCGCCTGCAAAACCGCCCTGACAAAACCAGCGATCAAAGAAAACTCCGGTTTCCCACAATGAATGCGGATTTGTATGTGCTGCTCCCGTCAATAAAGTACAATCTGGAAATTGATGAAGTGTTTCATTCATAACGTTTGCTGCGGTATCATCCGCTTCTGATTCCTCAAATTTTCCGATCCAGTCTCGGTAAAAATCCGAAACACGACTCGCCGAAGATTTTGGAGTTCCTGCGCCGACGCGGACATCTTCCCTATCCAGAATTTGCAGAACACGTTTTACAAATCCTATCTGATCTTTTCCTCCCGGATGTATGGATACGCTTGCGAGATGAACCTTGGGATGCGTTGCCAAAACAGCCAACGTCATCGAATCATCAGGATCAGCCGTTTCCATATCGAAATGAAAAGGTAATTTATTTTGCATGATTATTTTTAGTTTTTTAAATTTTAATTGAATAAATAGTTTTAATTAATTTCCCTGAAATGCTTTATAAAAAGCGGTTTCAATTTCCAGTTGATCGCTTTCGACATATCTTCTTGAAAAGTGAATCGGAATGGCTTCTTTCACTTCACATTCTTTCATGATTTTACCGGATGCAGAAGCAAAACTGTGATAGTTGATCTTCGCAAATTCCTGATCTTCATCTTTGTAGAATGTTTCGATGTACACCATATCCGCTTCTCTGAAAACTGTTTTTATCTTTTCATAATTGTCTTCGCAGACCGCGTGATCCATGATTACGCCTAATTTATATCCTTTGTTTCGAGTCAGAAAGTGAAATAAATCGGATGCTTTATAAACCGTTCCTTCAATTTCAATTTCTTTTTCGGAATCGTTGTTTTCAAAGGCTTTCTTCAATTCGCTGATCCATTTTCCTTTTTTGAATTCTAAACCGTTTTCATTAAAAGTAACCGAATCTTTTTCTCTGAATAAATAGGCGATGGAATCTGTTTTGTGATCCAAAATTGCAAAATCAACATTTACATATTCGTCTTCAAAAAGGAAATGCTGAGTTTCTATCAATTCCAGATTCCAATGTGGAGGACGAATTTTGTAGAAATTAATTTCTTCTTTTGAAACGATTTCTCTAATCTCATATTCAATCGCATTTTCATCAATTAAATTCCAAGTGTAAGATTTTAATCTTGCTTCAATTTGCTGATGAATATTTTTCGGTCCGCAAATCACGATTTTTTCTCCGCTTCCAATCTGATGTCTGAAAATGCCGTCAAAATTGGAAAAATGGTCAATGTGAGTATGACTGATGAATATCGCTGAAACCGACTGTACTTCTTTTACCGTCAGTAAACTCGCTTCACCACAATCACACAGATAATGTTTTGCTGAATTCGGGACTTTTATTAATATACTGATGTCTTCTTTTAATAGACTTTTTATTTCTGCCTGTACCATTTTTTTAAATTTTATCAACTATAAAGCTTTACACTCAGTTTGTCATTCCGTAGGAATCTAAGTGTATAATTTTTTATTATTTCTACAAACTTTGCTTAGATTCCTACGGAATGACAAGGAGTGCGTTTAATAATAAAATATTTTAACTTTTATAGCTCAATTTAACACGTAAAAAGTTCCGGTAAATATATTACCGAAACTACACTTTTAGAGTCATTAACTCTTCTTTTATCACATCAATGACCAAAGAATTCAGTTTTTTATTGATTCTTTTCTGTTCTTCTTTTTCTATGGTGGTAAAAACTTCCGGAAAATCTTTTTCAAAATCTTCTAAAATATCCTGAGCAAAAAGACCGATCACTTTCCCAATCATTTTGGGTTCAAATTCACCAATTTTGCTGACAACGTTGTTTAGCCTGTTTACAGTTGCATATTTTTGGATTTCTTCCCAGATATTCTGAGCTTTTTCACTAAAGCTGATTTGCTTTTGAGCGGTTTTTTCCTGTTTTCTTACCACTTTAGATTTTTCAATCCATTTTTCATTTTTATTTTTCAGGATGACTCTTGAGCCGTTTCCAAAATATCTGGTTTTTAAAGTTTTCACAATGGTTCCTTCACACCTATTGTTCTCGATTTCAGGAAGTCCAAGCCAGCCCGGAATTTTAGAATCGAAAACATTCGGAAACTTCAAAGCATCTTCCAAAGTTCCCTGAAAAAGAATTTTTGCATAGAAAAATCCGGTTTCTTCGAAAATTTCATTCACCATATCAGTATCAAGATAAGTAGTTCCGTTCAGCTTAATGTCGAATGCGTAAAATTCGTTGTGCGGAGCATATTCAATACCTTTCTGCACTTTTACCGCATCTTTTACAGGCTCCACTTCTTTGTGTTTGTAACCACCGCCGAACAATTCACCGTAGATCACAACCGTTTCAACATCCGGGTGAATATTTTTCACTTTTTCGAATACTTCGATGACGTTTTTTCTGTAGCGTTCTAAAATCTGATGTGCGTTGAAGAATTTTTCATCCTTTTCGATGAAAGCAGTTCTTTTGCCGATTTTAATTTCCTTTCCGTCGGTAAAGAAAGAGAAATTAGCTCCGTGAACCTTCTCCTGTACAATGAAAACCTCATCCCAAAAACCCTGAATCCGGATCTGATCGATCACGCGGTTTTGGTAAGCATTTTCTATAGAGTTATATGTTTTGAAAATCATTTTTTTAAGTTTTTAATTTATTTTAACCACAAAAGAGACAAAAGATTTAACACTTTAGGACACTTAAGTTTTTAAAGCTTAACACTTTGAAAATATTAAGTACACATAAGAGAAAATCCTAGATTTTCATTTGTAGTTTAACTTATTTCTAATTCGTTATTCCTCATCTGGGTAACGTGTCTTTGGGCGTGAAGCGACAGGAAATAAATGTATTCATATACATTGATTTTCCCGAGTTCGTTCACCGTCATTGTTGTTTTGCAGAGGAGACCTTCACCGTTTTTCATCAAGTCTAAATAACTTAAACATTGATGATATTGCTGAGTAATTAAATTTCTTATTTCAGTTAAATTTAATTCTCCTTTCGGCTCCATATGCTCTGGTCTTATCCATTCAAAAGCGCCATACGATCCTATTTTTTCAAACTTTTCTTTATCGAAATTGTAATTTTTTATTTCAAGATTCAAATCAAGATTCAGATAATTCCGCATTGCTTTTTTCGATCCTTTTTCAATGAGTATCAACAGATAAAAGTTCGTGAGATAAATGTGTTCCAAAATCTGCTGAACTGTCCAACCTCCATTTGATGGCTGAAAATTCAACGTTTTATTGTCTTTATCAAACCACTTGTCAACCTCATCAAAACTGAATTTCAAATGTGTTTTTATGTCTTCTATCAATCTAAAAATATCCGTTACCATTTTTTAAAGTTTTTTAAAAGGCTTTCAATATTTTGCTTTCCAACAGGATTCATGGAGTGGCAATAGAATTTTGGTAAATCCAAATAGTTATCCATACAATATTCTACCAGCCATTTTGCACAGTCGTAGCCTGTTTTTTCCACAAATTCCTGAGAATCGGGTTTCAAATAATGTTCATCGGCAAGATCGTGGTCAAAAGAGATCATTTCCGGAAGTCCTTTTTCCAAAATCCTGTTGACAAACTGTTCGTAATTCCGAACGATATACCAGTCTTTTCTGAGGAAAATATCCTGTTTGGTATAATGATACGCTTCAACAGGATATCGTATATCATCAAGAAACAGTAATCTTTTTGTTAGTTCCATTGCTTATTTTTTAATTTGAAAAGTAAATATTCAAAGCTTTGATAATACTTTTCACGTTTGTATTCGGATAAAATCCTGAACTGTTGATGCAGTTGATTTCAACAATCTTCCAGCCTTCATCGGTTAAACAAATATCCATTACAAAAGCTTTTTCCAGATTGAAAAGCCGGATCATTTTATTGGCGAAATTCAATCCGTCTTCTGAAACTTTTTCCTCAAAAGGAGCATTATCATTGAATTTATAATATCCGGCATCAATAATTTGTCCGCCAACAATCCAAAGTCTTGCTTCTTTTATTGTTCGTTTTGCTTTGGAAATCTGAACCAAAGAATCTTCTGTAATTCTGTTGTTTTGATTTTGCAATGCTTCAAAAGCAAAATCTTTCCATTCCGTTTCGTTAAAAACTTTTCCAGTAAAAATTTTCGCTTCATTGTAAGGTTTGATGAATTTGAGTTCATCTTTTTTCCAAATCAATTCTTCTGAAATTTTATGAACGGAAACTTTGTGGTTGAGAAGGTTTTCACCATAATATTTGGAATACACTTCATACAAATGATTGCCTCCATAAAAAGAACCGGGAAACCAATCTGTATTTTGCTTTGCCAATCTTGCAATCGTCACCGAACCGTATACGAAAACATCTTTTCTGTCTGTTTCGAAGTCAATTTTTTGTGCGGTTGGAGGAATATTAATTACGCTGTAATCAATATTTAATTCTTCCAAAGCATCAAAAATTCTGTAATGATCGGGATCTAAATATACATTAGCCTGAACTAAAAAATACATAGTTATTTGTTTTTAGGGTTCTTTTATTTGCTTTTTACAATACCCGCCAATTCCAGTTTTGCATCTTCAGGAAATCCTGAAAGTCCGGGAATATCGTTGTATTCTACAATTATTTTTCCTCCGTTTTCTGTTTCCAGAACATCAATCGCCACAATATCTGCTTTGATGTTTTCCTGTAACAGTTTTACTTTTTCTATCCATTCTTTTTCGGGCTCGATGAGTTGATATTGCTGAGTTAAAGAATTGGCTTTCCAATATTTGCCTTTTCTTTTCATTGCCCAGACTTTATCATTGACAGCCAGATAACGGATGTCATATTGATAATCAATAAATTTCTCTGTCGTCACATAATCCTGATGAATAAAGAGTAAATCTTTCAGTTCTTCCCATTGTTCTTCGGTTGAAACCAGACTTTTTCCATATCCATCATGATGATTTCCAACTTTAACCACGAAAGGAAACTGCATTTCCAGATTTTTCAATTGAGTTGTATTGGTTGCGACATTAAAATCAATCACAGGTAATCCAAGCTTTTTCAATCTGTTTAACATGGATAATCTTTCGTAACCTACTAATAATGTTGAAGCGGAATTCACGCATGGAACTCCGGAATATTCAATCAATTCCAAAATATTTCTGTGTTTTGCTTCAGGATTGATCGCTCCCAATCTCCAAAAAATAACATCCGGTTTGCAGACTCCATTCTCATCAATGGCATACAGTTCAGCATTTTTTACGATAAATTCTGAGGTCTGAACTTTCTTCTGAACCACATCAAATCCTGCAAAGTAATCCTTCCAGTATTTTTCACCGTTGATGATTAAAATTGTTTTCATTGTTTTATTTTTTTTTGGATGGAGGCTAGAAGCTGGATGAGGGAGGTAATCGAAGCGTTTTAAACTTCCGTATCCCATCATCCCACTTCCAGCTATTTTATCACACCATCATATCAGCACAATTGGAACTTGCGAAGGCGTAAGGTTTTGCTTTAAACACATATCCCATTCCAAGAATATATCCCATTGCGTCTCTTAAGGCAACATTGGATTTGAAATCCGGATCGGTGTTAATGTCTGCGTGTACCTCCATTTCTACTCCATAAGCATCCAGAACAGCGCAAATAGCATAAGCAATTTCTACGGATTTGTTCACCTCGTTCAGCATACGTTCTTTGATACTGATAGTCTGTATTTCTCTTTCTTTTCTGATAAAGGTAAACGCTCCTTTTCCCTCACGAATAAATACTACTGCCGTAGCATAATTAATGGCATCCCCATATACATGGGAATCTGAACCTACACAAACCTTCAGTCGGTGTCCGTTTGCGTGTTCGCGGATGATGGCTTCTTCTACCAGTTGGGTGATAGAGTTTTGGAAAATTTTTCCTGTCATGTTCTGCCATACTTGTTGTTGCGTTTCCATTTTTTCTACATGTTTTTTGTTTTGTCTTTGTTTAAATATTTGTTTTAACGCAAAGTGCGCTAAGTTTTTTTACCTACTATTTGTTTTTAAGTTCGCAAAGGCGTTTCACTCAGCTAAGAACACAAAGCCTTTTTTAAATTCACTCAAAATTCACAATTGACTATTCATTTTTGTTGATTCATCAGGACTCGAACCTGAACAACAAGAGTCAAAGTCTTGTGTGCTGACCAATTACACTATGAATCAGTTTTATAAGTAATGAGTAATAGATAATTAGTAATTTTTTTGCGCATAATTCATTACTTATTGCACATTACTTATTACTTGTATCTCGCGGAACAGACAGGAATCGAACCTGTACCTTTAGTTTTTCAGACTAACGTGCAGACCTGCTACACCACTCTTCCAATTTTATAGGTAATGAGTAATTGGTAATCAATAATATTTTTTGCCTGCAATTTATTACCCATTGCTTATTACCGATTACTCATATTCTGTACGGGAAGAGGGATTCGAACCCCCAAAACCTTGAGCCTAAATCAAGTGTGTCTGCCAATTCCACCATTCCCGCGGATTTCATTAGTAATCAGTAATTGGTAATCAGTAATAAAAATTATCTTCTATAAATTTATAATTCGTATTAACCTTAAATAATTATTCATTGCTCATTACTTATTACTTATATTTTTAGGTCCGAGAAAAGCCTGTCTATATTTATAAACTATGCCTGTAATGTTTTTTAAAGATCTTCTGCGCTCGACAGACCTTTCTCTTTCCATTTAACCTATTTCTTTGTGAATTGTCAATTGTCAATTTACTTCGTAGTCAATTCTTAAAATTCACTTGCGGAGCAAAACTCACCATTCACCTTTTCACTTTTCTGTACTCTATAAGGGAACCGAACCCTTGTTTTCTGCTCGAAAGGCAGGCGTCCTGAACCGTTAGACGAATAGAGCATTTTTGTTGTGAATTGTTAATAGTCAATTTCTTTGCAGTCATTTTTTAAATTGACAATTGACTATTTACCATTCACTTTTCTTTGACCATCTGACCAGGAGTCGAACCTGAACAACAAGAGTACATTTCCTGCATGCTGCCATTACATTATCAGCGGTGTGGTGGAAGTAGTAGGATTCGAACCTACTCAGCAATGAAGCAACAGATTTACAGTCTGCCCCGACTCTCCAGCTTCGGCGTACTTCCCTTTTTTCATGAGTAATAAGTAATTGGTAATGAGTAATATTTTCCAACTAACTTTTTTAATCTTTAATTTTTGAAGAAAAACAAAGCCTGTCTTAATTTTTAGTTTGATGTAAGAACTTCTGCGCTCGACAAACTTTTTTCTTTCTTCGGAACTAATCTCATTTTAGTTATTTGAGATGGTTATGGGATTCAAACCCACTCAGCTTACGCAACGGTTTTGCAGACCGCCCCGACTCTTCCACTTCGGCGAACCATCGTTTTTATGAGTAATCAGTAATGGGTAATGAGTAATTTCCCAATATTCTGATTATTTTTTTTATTTAAATTTTCATTAAAAAATAAAGTCTGTCTTAATTTTTGTTTGATATAAGAACTTCTGCGCTTTGACAAACTTTATTTTCTCTAAAAATTTATATTATGTCACAACTTTTTTCATCTATTTTCAGTTGAGTTAAGAAAAAGCCTGTCTATATAATATCGTGTTTTTGGCTAAAGATCTTCTGCTCTCGACAAGCTTTTTCTTTTTCTCTTTGAAACAATTAACTTAGTGTGAATTGTGAATAGCCAATTGTCAATTTGCTTTACTTATCAATTTTTAAACTCACTTACGAAGTAAAATTCACTATTTACCATTCACTTTTCTGTAATTTCGGAAGGACTCGAACCTTCAACCTTCGGCTTATGAAACCGATACTCTAATCCATTGAGCTACGAAATCGTTTTTAATTTGGTGAATAGTCAATTGGCAATTTGCTTTGCTTGTCAATTTTTAAATTCACTTACGAAGTAAAATTCACCATTGACCATTCACTTTTCTGTAATTTCGGAAGGACTCGAACCTTCAACCTTCGGCTTATGAAACCGATACTCTAACCTATTGAGCTACGAAATCGTTTTTAATTTGGTGAATAGTCAATTGTCAATCTGATTTGTTCATCAATTTAAAATTCACTTACGAAGTAAAATTCACCATTGACCATTCACTTTTCTGTAATTTCGGAAGGACTCGAACCTTCAACCTTCGGCTTATGAAACCGATACTCTAACCTATTGAGCTACGAAATCGTTTTTTAGTTTGTGAAAAGTCAACTTTCAATTTGCTTTGCTTGTCAATTTTTAAATTCACTTACGAAGTAAAATTCACCATTGACTATTCACTTTTTGCACTCCATAAGGGAATCGAACCCTTGTCGTTCGGTAGAAAGCCGAATGCACTAACCTCTATGCTAATGGAGCAAACTGTCTGGAAAGCAGGGTTCGAACCTGCGACCTCCCGCGTCCAAGGCGGGTAAACAACCACCGTTATCTTTCCAGTTTTGCAGATTCACTTCCATTTTCTTTTCCAGGAGACAGCCGAAGCAGAAGTTTTCCGTGAATCTTTGCGGTCTATGCGAGAATCGAACTCGCAGTACCCGAGAGACAGTCGGGAAGGTTAACCATTACCTCAATAGACCTTTTGCGGAGAGCAAAGGAATCGAACCTTCACTACTGTCGTAGAACTCATTAACAGTAAGCCGCAACAAACCAGTATTTGCCTACTCTCCTTTTGTGATTCCGACAGGATTCGAACCTGTAACCCTGGGTTTAGAAAACCCATGCTCTATCCAATTGAGCTACGGAACCTTAGTATTGTGAATGATCAATCTCCAATGGTCAATTGTCAATTCGCTTTGCTTGTCAATTTTAAATTCACTATTGACTATTCACTTTTTTGTAATCCCAGAAGGATTCGAACCTTCAACCTTCGACGTATCAGGTCGATGCTCCAACCAATTGAGCTATGAGATTGTTTTTTTATGTTGTGAATGGTCAATGATCAATTGGCAATTTGCTTTGCTTGTCAATTTTAAATTCACTTGAAACAAAATTCACATTTGACTATTCACTTTTTGTAATCCCAGAAGGACTCGAACCTTCAACCTTTGGTTTCGTAGACCAACGCTCTATCCAATTGAGCCATGAGATTGTTTTTTTATTTTGTGAATGGTCAATCGTCAATTCGTCTTGCTCGTCAATTTTTAAATTCACTTACGAAGTAAAATTCACCATTGACCATTCACTTTTCTGTAATTTCGGAAGGACTCGAACCTTCAGCCTTTGATTTCATAGACCAACGCTCTATCCAATTGAGCCATGAGATTGTTTTTATATTTTGTGAATGGTCAATCGTCAATTCGTCTTGCTCATCAATTTTTAAATTCACTTACGAAGTAAAATTCACTATTAACTATTCACATTTTTAGGGTATCTCCGGGGATCGAACCCTGTTCTTCGGTGCCACAAACCGACGCTTTACCAAATAAGCTAGAGAAACCATATACCATAAAAAAAGCGCCTCTTTTCGGGAGGCGCTTTATATTTCTGGACGTGTCAGTTCATTAGCTGACCCATTTATATAAGCACCTTTTTCCCACAAATTCACTATCAAGAAGAATAACACAAGCATATCTTTGCCCCATCGGTTCTGTACCGCGTTGTCCTGAATATAAATTAGATATGTTATGTAATTGTTTCATTTTATTCTTGTTGTTTTAAAAATGTTTTTTTGAAAGGCTTGAAAACCTGTTGCTTTCAATTTTCGGTTGCAAAGTAAATATGATTTTTTTTAACTCGCAAATTTATTTTTCATTTAAATATTTGAAAATCAATCAATTATTCGATAATTTTAGAATAGAGAATTTCCGTCCGCAATACTTTGCAGATGTCTTAAATACCTAAATGACTGTCTCTCATCGGGTTACTGATCACGCTCTATTTTCTTATTAATTGTTCATTTGTTATTAAATAATTTTCATTTTTATGGTTATTTTTTTTCATTCTAAATAATTTCTGCTCTAAAAACACAAAAAACGCCTCGGTAATCGAGGCGTTTTTGCAGTATTTTGATAAAATTTTTACGGTTTTACAGTAAATAATTTTCAAAGCAAGCACATTTCGCCTCATAAGATATCATCCATTCATACCCAAACGATCCCTTTAGTACAGGGCGATCGCATAGATTTAAACTGATATGTGCTCTTTGTATTGTCATTATTTTATGGTTGCAAAGATAAATCTTTTTCTTAAAAGTTTTTTATTTTGTCATTGCGAACTGAAAGTGAAGCAATCTATATGATATCATTTTACTTTGAGATTGCTTCGTCGCCTTGCTCCTCGCAATGACGAATCATCAATTCCTGAATATCCTGTTCCTTCCCGTCTTATATCTGGAAATATCTTTCAAAATCACTTCATCATCCGGATTGAAATACTTCAGTTCATTGACGATTTCTGAGCGGGTTGCTACTTTTTCGGCGATGATTTCATAGGCAATATTTCTTGTGGTCGATTGAAGTTTCGGATCTTTTTTAAATTCATGCTTCATGGCTTCAAGATAAGTAATCTTCTTCTCCGAAGGTGTTTTCTGATAAAGTTCCTGAATCTGCTGATCGAGTTTTTTCACATCAAAAATATTGGCAAAATAATTATTGAGACAATTGAACGCATCACGGTCTTCTTCCCAGCCTTTCAGCAGAATTTTCTGTGCTTCATCGGGCAATTCCATTTTTTTACGGTAAATTAAAGAACCTTTTACCATCTGACTGTTGTTTACATAATCGTCCACAACCATCTGATAATAAATGTTGGCATTTTTGGCATCATTTATTTTCCTGTACAGATCGCCTACTTTTTCTTTCTGTTCGAGTTCTTTGTACAAATCGATTGCTTTTTTATACTGCTTTGCTTTTTCGTAGCAGTTTGCGGCTTCCGATTTATTCTTCAGTTTTTTAAGATAAATTACTGCCGCTTCATTGTATAAACCTCCTTCTTCCAGCGTTTTTGCTCCTCGATAGTAATCTTTCATCAAGTTCATGTATACTTTTGCCGCTCTTTTATAATCTTTTTCGCTGATGTATTTCTGAGCCAGTTCTTCGTATTTATTCCTGATCTTATCGAAAAGTGATGCTTCCAGATAAAAATTTCCCCCTCCGTTTCTGGCTTTTCCCGAAGAGTTGTTTTCTTTTTCCTTTTTTTCCAACTGCATGAGTACCACAAAAATGATGAACGCGACAATGGCAAAAATCACCAAAGTTCCTACCACACTCCAAAAACTCTGATGGAAAAGCTGCGCCAGAATTCCGATTATTTTGATGATGGCGAGAATGAAAAATGCCGCCATAAATTTGTCTGTAAATTTCTGTCTATTCATCCTTATCAGATTTTAAAATGGTTTCATCTTCGCTGAAAAGACGGTAAAGAAGCAATACAATGCCGATAATAAGAATCCATACAAACCAGTTGTACCCGAACATTTCGATCAGTGGATAGAAAATATACGCCAACATCGCCATCAGAATAATCATTAGGAAAATCTTAGTTACCGCAGGAATATTGTCTCCGCCTACATTCAGCGATTTTCTTTTAACGAAGAAAGAATACAGTCCTACCGCTCCTGTCATCGCAACAATCAGCCAGAAAATTTCTGTAAAAGAGGTGCTTTTTTCTTCCGGATTACTTTTTTCAGCGTTCAATGTCGAAATAGCAGGCGGAGTCTGTGGAAGTTCTTTCGTTCCGTACAGCCTTCCCAATGAATCTTCCACCAAAATGGCTTTCTTTTTCATAATGGTTTTTACAACTCCTTCATCGGCAGGTTTCCCTGAACCTGATTTTTGAATGGAATCTTTAATTTTCTCTCTTATTTTTCCTTCATTCTGAGCCAGATATTTTACAATTTTCTTTCGGTACACTCTTTTTAATGAATCTGTTGCCGCATCTGTTTTGTCATTCAGCTTAAAAATATCATCCTGAATTTTATCAAGCGGTCTTCCACCGTTTTTGAGATATTCCTGATAACTTTTTTCACCCGGTTTGCTCATGCTTAGAGAGGCACTCATATGTTCTTTCATCAGTTCTCTCCGCTTTTTTCCGTACATAGAGTCGATCTTCATATCAATATTGGTAACTCCTGATTTGTATGCCACTACGGGAGCCATCATTGTTTTATCCGGAGTCTGTACTTTACCTGAAGAAATGGATTGAGATTCTTTATCTCCATCTTTATTAAGGTTCATAAAAACCCGTGCTAATCCCATCATTAAAAGAACCGCCCAGAATACCCAACGGTAATTTCTACCGGAAGATTTTCCATCCAAATTGTCTTCCTCTTTTTTACCAAACAGTTTTTCGAGCCATGAATTTTTAAATTTGAAAATTCCGAAACCATCTCCTCTCGAAGTTCCCATAATATCCAACGGAACGCCAAGTTCTACTGCTCTGTCCGGATATTTTTCGATATATTTTAAATATTTTTCTATTTCCTTTTTATTTCCCGCCATTACCTTTTTCATGTCAAACGGAAGATTTTTCATCCACTCTTCTTCGGTTTGCGGTTTTTCGAGAGATTCCAAAACTTTTTCATCGTCCATTTCAACGGTAAAGCTTTCGATTTTCTGAGGAATCTGTACTCCTTTCGAGGATTTTCTTCCTTTATCTTCCGAGATTTCCGGATTTTGAATGATGGAAATCCAGTCGATTTCTTCATTTAATTTAACCAGACCAAATTCGGGATGCATGATGAGATATTCCGCATCGATATTCTGCCACTCTTCAGGATTCACTTTTGGATAAAAGACCGTGTTTTCCGGAATAAAAAATCTATTGTCGACGCATTGAAAGTAAGAATTTCTGCCAATTTCGTTCGGAGCCAGATTTTTAAACACCAAAAAACATCCGTACAAAACATTCGGTTCTGTGGAAGGAATCGGGAACGACTGAACTTCATGTAAATCTATTCCTAATATTTCCATCTCATAAAGCCATACGAGCGGTGAAGAACCTTTGATTAAAAGTCCTTTTTTTGGGTAGCTGTTTTTCGGAAAAGGTTTAATTCTAAGTTCCATATTCCCAAATTTGATCTATAAACCGTTCCATATATTCAACATACATTTCTTCCATTGTTCTTACTTTCAACAGTGTATTCTGTGGCAGATAATATTCTGAGCCTCCGAATTCCGTGTTGGTTGCCAACGCCAGATTTCCATATTCTGTGGAAGGAATATAAAATTCGGGGATATTTTTGTTGCTGCTTTTAAAAGTCAGTATTCCGCGATTGTCCGTGATAATTTCGCTTCCGTCTGAAAAGGTAAATTTGTTTTTATTCTGCTCCGCACAGATTTCCAGTGGATAATGATTTTTATAAAATGTGATGGAATCTTCGTTATATAATTTGTTTAATTCGTTATTTGAAATGACGAGTCTTTTTTCTGTATTGATTCCGATATTGTGGAAATTATTCAGGACTTTTAATCCGCTATCATATAACTTTTGAATTTCTGACTGAACTTTTCCCTGATTCCTATAAATTAATTTACTGTTCAAAACATACTCTAATGAAATATTCCCCTCCATTGTAATAAGAGGAATCATATCACTATTCTCATCATATAAATAAAAATGTCGGGCAAAATATATTAACTGATGGGTATTGGGAATATTTTTCCCTGTAACATTAAGCTCGGAATATTCTTTAGTATTTAAATTCAATTTGGAAATCAGCTTTTTATCGGGTTGATACTGGCATAAAATAAAGTCTCCCTGCTTATTTTTTGCTAACGCAAACTGACCTTTTGGCTTTACAGAAATATCATCAATTAAAACTTCGCAGCCATGATGGGTTTTATATCTGTCATAATGATTCCGGTTGTAATAATTGTCTGAAAGATAAGTTCTCAGCAACTGTT
This sequence comes from Chryseobacterium sp. HMWF035, assembly GCF_003094695.1. Lineage (NCBI taxonomy): Bacteria > Pseudomonadati > Bacteroidota > Flavobacteriia > Flavobacteriales > Weeksellaceae > Chryseobacterium > Chryseobacterium sp. HMWF035. Next base: position 38,322 of record NZ_QEHP01000125.1, read on the forward strand.
TTTTATTGCTTAAAATAAAAAATTCACCTTCATACAGAAAGGTTGCGATTTTATTGATCGGCGCAGGAAACAAAATCGGATAATTGAACGGAACATTTGCTTTTTTGCCGTTCCCTGAAAATTTATTTTCCCTTCTATGTCTTCGTTCCGGCGGATTTGCCCACAGTTCCTGTAGCGGAAGCATAATTTTCTGGATGTGCTTTCTTGTTCCTTTATGATATTTGTAAAAGTTCAGTTCACCGTTTGCAGAAGTTGTCACCAAAAATTTCAGGCGGTCTCTGTTTTCGTGAATGATTTTCTGAAGATTTTGATGGCTTAAATTTTCCTGATTTGTGATGAAAAAAACTTCCAGATCTTTTTCTTTATGTTCTTCATTAAAAAACTTTTCAAGTGCGCCTGAAACTTCCAGAACCGGACTTACATGATTGAGATTTTCCACCACTTCATCCACTTTATCCAGAGACATCGGAATGATATTCTGTCCCAATGCAAAAACTTTGCATTCTGAATGTGCTTTCGGATGTTTGATGACTGCAATTGCCGATGCAAATGCCAAAACTTTCGGGGTTCCCCAGTTTTTCAGGGAAGTATCGATTAAAATAATTCTTTCAAAAATATTTTCTTCGGGCGGAATTTCTCTTTGGATAAACAACGCTTCATTGTTTGCAACACGGTTCATAAAAATATCATCTTCATTGGCAAATTCGGACAAAAGCATTCTGTGAAGTTCGCCTTTATTCGTCATATCCGAGATTCCTCCAATCGGTTGTTCTCCGGGCGAAAGATGACGCATCGGGATTTTCAGACCGCTCCAGATTCTTTTAATCAAACTTCCGACCTGAAATGTTTTCGGTTCTTCAATGAGTTCCTGAATAAAATCTTTATCAGTTTCTACTGTGGTTTCTTCTTCCACAACTTCATCTTCCAGTTCCGGAATTTCGACAGAGCCTCTCATTGCGCTAACAATAGATTGTGTAGTCGGGAATTTCCGCTGGAGCAATGCTAAAGTTTTAATATCTCTGTTAACGGCAATGGAAGTAAGAGTTCTTTTAACAGCCGCTTCTCCGATGATGTGGGGTTTAGTTTCAAATATTTTTAAGATTAATCCTGAATTTACAGAGGAAACCCGATTGTGACTGTCTCTGAAAATGGTCTGTAAAAGAATGATTTTATTCTGTCCCCGCTTCAAAGAACTTCCGATACTGCTCAGATTTTCCAAAAATTTAATGGCAAGATCTACATCGGATTCATTTTCTGCGAGATTATCTTTCTGCCTGTTCAGATAATAAAAAACGCCGTCTAAGTTTAAGTAGCCATCATGAAGCGCATACAAAACAAGCAATAAAGAACCGAAAGGCGGAAGACCCTGTTCTTTCAGTTCCTTAAGAATTTCCATTACGTAAGGTCTGTACGCAATTGCGCCTACATTCGGGATCGAAATAAGGTTGTTTTCATTATATCGGGTGTCGTCCGGAACATCTTTATCCGTTGTCCACTCCCAGAAATAATTGATATATGATTGGAAATAAGCAATTATATCCATTCCTGTGATTTTTCAGTCAGTCGGAACGAGCTTACGGATAATTTGCGGAAATCTTCTTTATTTAGGTACAGAACATTTCCGTTTTCGTTCCATAAAAGCCACTGATCGCGACCTGCGTTATATTTTCTCTGTAATAAAGAGCTTATGTTTTTAAATTCAAAATCGTAACCTGTCGGTAAAAGATGTCCGTCTTTTGACCAAAATGTTTTTCCCGGAAAACTTAATAAAGGGGTTCCTATAAATAAGGCATTGTCATTAATCACCATCCAGTCGATTTTTTCCAGTTTAAATTTCGGCAGTGCAATTATCGCTTCCCTGATTTCTTTAATTGAGCATAACAAAGCTGTTGCGGAATGCTCTTCTTCGCTTGGTTTCAGTTTAATTTCAATTTTTCCGTCAATTCCGAAAAAATTATTATTGAATGAAGGAAAAGTTAAGCGCAAAGCTTTATCAATGGGAGTCCAAAGCAAAGCCGTTCTCATTTTTTTGCTGGGAACCAAAGCGTCTTTCCGGAATAAAAGTCCGTCTCTTAATTCGTACAGCAGGAAATTCGGCAACTGTTGAATTTCAGAGGAAACCGCCTGTTCATCGGTAAAACCTTTCAGCCAGACCACATCTTCCTCCAAAGCGATCTGAACATTTTTCCAGTCGCGGATGGAGCCCAGAACATCTTCCTCTGCACGCGGAATTTCTGCCCAGAATTCTTTTAGACCGTTTGAAGAATCTTTTGCCATAGATTTTCAATTTCCTGTTGAATGTACTGTTTCTGCTCAGGGTTTCTGATCCACTCGCATCGCGTCTGAAGATATCTTAGTTTATCTTTAATGACATTCTGCTCTTCAAAACTCAAAGATCCCTGATTCCATTTTTCGACTAAGATTTTTACGTCTTTCATCACTTCTTCCGGATTCGGAGTTTTGTTTTGCAACGCCTGCGGATGAGATTTCGGATGGTCATCTTTTTCAATCGTTCTGTTGATTATACCTTCAAGAATTTCAATCTGTTCTTCGGTATCCCAAATATGTTTCAGCACCCATAAATCTGATAAAATCGCTTCGTTTCTGCCACAAATTAAAGCACTTGCCGCGATAAGGTTCTGTAATTTTACGGCTCGACGGTCGGAAATGGCAATTCCTGTATTTCGGAGACTGATGATCGTGTTTAAATAGACTTCGTAAATGGGTCTTAAATCGACTGTTTTACAAAGATTCTGAAGTTCTTTTATTTCGTGGGAAAGAATTTCGGGAGTTTCTGTTTCGATATTATTTTCCAGTTTTCTTCCGGCTAAAAGTACCTGGTGAAGAAGATCGGGATGTACATAATCTACATTAATTCTGATGAGAAAACGGTCGAACAAGGCGTTCAATGCTTCGTCTTCGGGAAGAACGTTACTCGCTCCCACGAACATGAGTGCAGGAAGGTGTTTGGTTTCTTTTCCTCTCTTAAAAATCTTTTCATTTAAAGCCATCAACAGGGAATTCAGAATGGCTGAATTGGCATTGAAAATCTCATCCAGAAAAACCATGGATGCTTCGGGCATCATTCCTTCGGTGTTGGTTAATAATTCTCCTTCTTTTAATTTTCGAATATCAAAAGGACCGAAAATTTCGTTCGGTTCTGTGAAACGGGTTAATAAATATTCGAAGTTTTTTCCATCTTTCACTGTTTTTGCCAATGTTCTTACAATGGCAGATTTTGCGGTTCCGGGAGGTCCGTACAAAAAAGCGTTTTCTCTTGCCAGAAGACAGATTCCCAATAAATCGACGACATCATTTTTTCCAACAAAGGTTTCTTTAACGTGGTTAAGAACGGTGTTTAATTTTTCTATATTTTGAGTCATTTGTTTTTATGTTATTTTTCTTTCTTGACGAAAATTATTGTTCTTTTGAACTATTTTTTTAACGCAAAGTCCACAAAGTTTATTTTAACTAATAACTGCTTTTAATTTCGCAAAGGTACTTCGACAAGCTCAGTATAAACTATTCACTTAGCAAGGAAACAAAGTTTTTATTTACTTTCTATATATTTTAACCATTAAGATTTATTAAGCTTGCCTTTAATTTGCTTGCAAATTCTTAATTCGTCTTAACTTCTTACCTATTCTTAATTGTTTAATTTTTGCGTGATTTTAGGTTTTGAACGCAAAGACCACAAAGTTTTTTTTAATTACTCACTGTTTTTAAGTTCGCAAAGGTACTTCGACAAGCTCAGCATAAACTATTAACTTAAAAAAGCGAGCAAAGGTTTAAATTTATTGTTATTTTTCTTCAAAGTAAAAGATTTAGTTTTATTTAATAAAAAATCTTAACAGGAAAAAGTAGATAAACTGGCTTATGGTCATTGCAAGTAAAATATCAATATAAAATGATAGCGAAAACATAAAAAAAGTCAGATCGTATACAAAATAAAGCACAATCAGAATACCCATAGTTATAAATCCCAAATATTTCCAAAGTGATGATGTTAAATTTAGCAGGAAAGAAATAATCATCAGCAATAAAACAACAAAACATAGAAAGAATACTCTTCCATACATCTGAAAATTTTTTGAAATGATGGGAATCAGTTGATTATAATCTATCTTTTTCGTAATCAACTCGTAAGCAATTACTAAAATCTCTCTGCAAATTTTAACAGGATTATGCCCAAAAATTAAAGCCACCGAAAAAAGTACAAAAACAAGTATGCCATGATAGATCACATTGATGATGTTTGATCTTCTCTGAGCATATTTTATCTGTTCTTTATCATCCAGACCCTCTTCATCTTTAAATTCTATTGAACTTCCGGGAAGGTATCCGAAATTAATTTTGATTCCATTCTTTAAAGTGTAACTGTATAAAGGTTTACCAAAATGGATCAGCATAGAGATCCCTTTTATGTCTTCCTTCAATAAAAATTTATTGATATAGTAAGGAATAACACAGAATAAAAACATATAGGAAGCAATAATTATTCCTATTACAATTGCCGAATTTATTTCCATAATTAGTTTTTACTTAAAAAATTCCACCAGCTTTTCTTTTTCGGCCTTTCAGTTTTTTCTTCTTCTTTTTCTGCCTCTGCATTTCTTTTGTTGAATGAAAAAGCAATTCTGCGGTAAGGAACAGAAATATCGAAGTAAACTTCGGAACCGTCGTTCAGCGTGAGAACATCCATTATTTTATCTTCTCCTTTAACGAGCTTCTGCATTGTATCTTCTTTATTGAAGTGATACCTTATCAGATCTCTTTCATCAGAAATTCTTGTGATAATGTAAGGTGAATCTTCTGTGCCGTCACCGGTTTTTTCGATACATTCAAAAATGATCTGTGCAATCGTCATTTCAATGTTCATTGCTTTTTCGTCGCCCAATTGTTTATAGGCAAAATATTTAAAGATATGAACACTCGGACTGAGCAAAATATTCACGTTTACATATTTTACGACCTCCTGAAATTTTCCTTCATTTAATAATTTCTGAACATTTCCTGTATCTTCGGAATAAGGATCATATTCCGGATCGTTAATAACGAGTTCTCTACACTTCAGAAAAGTTTCTCTGGTAGGATCGCTTAAAAATTCAAATACTTTTTCGTAGGTTCCCATTTATTGGTTATTGTTTTTTTGTCTTTTTCTGAAAAAACATTGTTTTTAACACAAAGTCCACAAAGTTTTTTTATCAACTAACTGTTTTTAAGCTCACAAAGGTACTTCGACAAGCTCAGCATAAACTATTCACTAGCAAAGAACTCAAAGGTTGTTTAATTATGGCAAATTACGCATAATCAGTTTTTTTTTGTCTTTTTTGAAAAGCTGCTTTTATCATTTGTTTTTAACGCAAATTTCTCAAAGTTTTTTTATAACTAAATGTTTTTAAATCACAAAAGCGTTTCCACTTAACAAAATATACAAAGTTTTATGATTATTTTTATTTAATGAAAAATCTTAATGATAAAAAATATAAAAACCCGCTTACGGTAAGTGATATCAGTAAATCTATATAAAAGCTAATCGGCAATTCAAAATATTTGAGACCCAATACAAAATAAGATCCTAAAAGCAAAAACATGACAAGTATATTGGTAAAGACCGAAAATGGTGCTAATGCCAAAAGAAATGATACAAAAACAAAATACGTCATTACCGCAAAAAACAGATAAAAAAACTTTCCATACATTACATATTGGCTGTTAACCATTGCTTTAAATTCTGAGAAACTCTGCTTTCCTGATATAAGATCATAAAAACTTTCTACCAAATTTCTGAAAACAGTAACAGGATTGTATCCCAATGCAAGACTTACAATGCTTGTAACAGCGATAATTAAGACCATTGTAATCATCTGCAATAAAAAAATATTTTTAGCCAGATTTCTGAAATATCTTTTTTCTTCAGAAGAGTCTATTGCAAAATCTTCCAGATGGAATTTAAGACCATAATTAAGAGGAATATAACCAAAGTTTATTTTTACTCCGCTTTTTAAGCTGTAGGAATAGAGAAATTTACCGAATGCTGAAAAAACGTTTACTTCTTCTATTTTCAGCTTTAAAAATCTGCTGCTCAAATAATAAGCAAAAATGCAGAACAGAAAACCGTAAGTCGAAAAAATGATACCGAGAGTGAAAGCTGTATTTATTTCCATATTTAGTTTTTACTTAAAAAATTCCACCAGCTTTTCTTTTTTGGCTTTTCTGCTTTTTTTCCTTCCGATTTTTCTTTATTCAAAAGAAATTTAGACCTCTTGTAAGCATCGGTAATATCAAAATACAATTCAGAACCGTCTTCAAGAGTTAACACATCTAAATATTTATCTTCATGCTGAATTAATCTTTTCTGAAGATATTTTTTGCTTAAACGAAGTTCCAGAAGATCATCTTCATCAGAAACCCTGATAACAATATAAGGATTTTCTATAGTTCCGTCTCCTGTTTTTTCTATACAATTCAGAATATTATGACAGATAAATACTATACTTTCTGCAGCTTTTGTATTTCCTATCTCATTTAAAGAAATAAATTTTAAAAAATGTGCTCTTGGACTTAATAAAACATTAATGGTAACGTAATAATTCAATTTATCATATTCCTTATTTTCATATAGTTTTTTCATGATTTCCAAATCATCAGAATCAGGATCGTAATCAGGATTAGTGATAATCAATTCTCTGTGTTTTAAAAAATTTTCCTTTGTAGGATCTGCCACAAAATCAAATACAGTCTTTTCTCTCATTCTCTTAGGTTATTGTTTTTTAGTTTTTTCTAAAGAACTTCTGGTTTATAGTTTATTTTTAAAAGCAGAATCCTTAAAATTTTAATGATCTATTGTTTTTAGCTCTTTCCAAAATACATCTTTGTGCAAGCCAAATTCGGCAGTCAACAGATTATTGAGGTAAGGAATTTCAGCAAGCTGATAGGATTTTTTTTCTACAATTCTTTCCAGATATAATTTTCGGTAGGTTTTGTCTTTTAATTCTTCTTCCCAGTTGATGTCTTCGAGATCGAGATCAAATCCTACTGCTGAATAGTGAAATTGTTTCAGAACATTTTCCAGCATTTTCACCAAAGGATCTTCCGGATCTGAAACCTGTAAAGCAGAAACAATCTGTGGTAAAAACCGGAGTGATAAATCTGCGGACAGAATGCCTGAAACATCTCTTTTCCCTTTGAAAGACGGAATTAATTTGTTTAAATCTTTAGCCGTATTTTCTCTTATTAAATGAAGCTGCGCACTGTGATAGACAACTTTTGCAGCCCAGACTGCTGTTTCTGTATCGCAGACAAGTGTATCGGATAAAAATTCAAGCCTTTCTTTTTCAAACTCAGCCTGAAAATAATCTGCGGCATCCTGCTCTTCTTTTTTGGAAATTTCATGAATATCTGAAAAAATGGTGATGCATTCTTCTTTTCGGAGCAGAAATAAAGTGTCTAAAAAAGTTGATTTTTTTTCCATCATTTAACAAAAATAAAAAATATTCTTTTCGAATTGAAAATTTTGAAGGTAAGTTGATTATAAATCTTTAATTAAAAAATCATTGTTCAAGGATTAAGAAATCACAATTTTATATCTTTGCCCTTTCAAATAAAAAATTATGAGTATCCACATCAGTGCAAAAAAAGGAGAAATTGCTAAAGTTGTTTTACAACCCGGAGATCCGCTGCGTGCCAAATACATTGCGGAAAACTTTTTGGAAGATGCTAAACTGGTAAGCCAGACCAGAGGAATTTTATATTACACAGGGTTATATAAAGGGAAGGAAATCTCTGTGGGAGCAAGCGGAATGGGCTTTCCAAGCATCGGAATTTACTCTTTTGAGCTTTTTACAGAGTATGATGTAGATACGATCATCAGAATCGGAACCTGCGGTGCGTATACCACAGACCTGAAAGTGTATGATCTTCTGAATGTGGAAAATGCAGCCAGTGAAAGCACCTACGCAAAATTCGCATGGGGAATTGAAGAGGAAAGCATTTCTCATCAGGGAAATATCTTCAATACCATCAACGAAACGGCAAAAGAAATGTCTTTAACGGCAAAAGCGACGAATATCCACAGCAGCGATATTTTTTACAGAAAAGATCCTGCAATTCCAGCAATTGCTACAAAATACAACTGTCCGGCGGTAGAAATGGAAGCTTTCGGATTGTTTGCCAATGCTAAACATTTAGGAAAAAATGCGGCAACGATTCTTACGGTTTCCGATATCATTCCTACGCACGAAAATATTTCGGCTGACCAGAGAGAAAAGGCTTTGAAACCAATGATCGAGCTTGCTTTGGAAGCGGGGATTAAGAGTTTGTAAAAAAGTTGCACAGATCTGTGCAACTTTTTTCTTTTTTAAGATCATACTTGTTGATCGATCATTATATTTTCTTCACAGATCGTTTTTGAGCATTCATTGAAAGTATTTGAAAAGTCATCAGCAATTTGTTTCATCTGCTCCGTACTAGTTACAGAAGTATTAAACCTCCAGTTAACATATACTGATCCATCTGACTTTGACAAAAAGAAAAGCGGCTCAAGCTCAAGAAAAATCAGATCAATATTTTCAAAAGTATTTATTTTCTCTTCTTCATAGACATTAAAATCGATAACAGAAAGATTGATGAAAGATTTACATATTTTTCTGAAAAATTTTTCTTCATCCCATTTGAGCAAGGCGTAATTATACACAAGATGTTTTGATAAAGTCATGAAATTCTTTGCTGTTTTAATGATTTCATCAGTACTTAAAGGATAATCTGCTGCTGGATAAAAGCATTCTCCGGAATATTCTCCAATACTGTTAATCGAAAAAATATCATTTTTTCCTGAAACTAAAAGACCTATGAGAGATTTTCCCTGATAAGGATAAATCGTTTTAGCAAAAACATGCATGAATATACTCACCCAACTGATTCCTTTTTTCTTAATGATATTCTGAATTTCAGCAAAGTTTTGAATTGTAAAAGCGTGGAAATATGATTGCCCTTTTTTTGAATAGTCATCCACAGGTGTATAATACTTATCTTTAACTAAACTTTTTATTTTATCATCATAATTTAAATCATTAAAACACTTGTAATCAATCTCTTTAATTATTGTACCATCGTATTCCTTAAGAATATTTATCCAATATTTTTGATCCGATTCCAACGTCTTAAATAATTTACTATTTCTTTTCACAGCATACTGACCAAAATCAAAAACTTCTGTAACTTCTGCCCCTCCGTAATAATCAATCAGATCATTTTTAATTTTCTGCAGACCATTGGCATCACAGATCATATGGTGTGCAAATATTTTGAAAATAAGCATTTCTTTATGCCTGAAAATATGAAAATACATTAAAGGAGCATCGTAAATGCTTAATGATTGATTTTCGATGCGTATCGGATGAAAATATTCATTGGGATTTTCTGTTTCAGATTCCTCCGGTAATGTTCTAAAATAATCGATATTATTTTGCGGCAATTCTTTCAAATAGATTATATCATTTTCCAGTATAAATCTGCAATTCAGAAGTGTATATTTTTGATGCAGTTTCCTTATTGCGCTATTAATTTTATTTAAATCTATTCTTCTAAAATTGATATCAACTTCCAGAAAAATATTTCCCTGAGCTCGATACCTGTAAAAATCCTTAATCTGTCGGATAAAAGGATAATGATATTTAATTTCCATGGTTTTATAAAATTAAGCGGGTGTAACCAAAAAAACTGATAAAAACCGTTTTAGCATATATTCATAGAAATCTTCCCAGTATGACTGCTGATCTCTTCCGTTTTTCAAAGAGCTTTTCTCAACCAATTCAACGCCTGAAAATACTTTGGGTAAAGAAAGGAACTGTGTAAAAAACCGTCTTTCGTACATAAGGTATAACGGAAGTATTCTAGGCTCTGCAAATGCTATATACTTAGGAATTAAAGCAATTGTTTTTTCTTTACTGTGAGAGGTATAAGTATATTGACTGTTAAACACGGAAACAAAGGGATTACACTGAAGTTTTACATCCAGAAAATTATTTTTCGATAAACTGAGAATTCTGTTGGTTTCCAACAAGTGATTTTCTTCAAATTCCAGCAATTGCTCTTTACTTATCATGTAAATATCATTTATTTGGATATGATTCTCTATTTTTCTGATCTCTTCTTGTATTTCCACATGAGACAGATTATTATTTATCCATGCAGTCGTAAGTTCGTTAGAAAGTAACTTCATGAGTATTGTATTTTTTGATTATTCTGTTGTAATATTCCGGGAATTCCTGCCAAAGGGTTTCTGCAACAATACACATATTGTGGGCCTCTTTTTTATGATCTCCGATAAGGTGTATAAACAATGTATTTTGTCTGTCATGAAAATCCAGTAAACTATTAAAATTATCCAAGGGTGTTTTAGGCATCGGCAACAATGTCTTTATTTCTCGTTTTTGATGGTGTGCAAAACACGAAAATAAATACTGCTCAAAAATACACGGGAAACATATATTCTCACCCTGAAGATCATTCAGGATATGTAAATTTTTATCTACAAACTGAAATGATTCTCTGCAAAAATTCTTAAAAAAATCCAGATCGTTTCCTCCTATAATTCCTGCATTATACTGGGATCCGTCTTTTAACATTTCTGAATCTGTATTTAAAAATTCAGGAAAAAATGCAAGCTGTCTTTTTAATTTTCGCAGGTTGTATTTGTGATGTCCGTTATCCATTTCAAAAGACTGGGCAACTAAAGGCGCATTATGGAAATCCTTAAGTGGTTTGCAAATAAAAGCATCATTATCAACATGAAAAAAAGGCTCATCTTGTAATGAATAAGTATAAATTTTTCCTAGTGCCCAGATATGATTGTATTCTCCGTACCTTTCGGTAAGATCATCAAGACAGACGTGAACTTTGGTATAAGGAAGTTCCAATAGATCTATAAGAAGGTTTTTTCCAACTTTGTCAGTATATAATTCTACATTTTCGTAAAACTTTTTTGCTCTTAAAACACTTAGAGCAAAAGTCATGTACTTATTAAGGTTTAGTTTAATAAATTCTCTCTGATTTCTTGTGGATAAGTCAGGATGTGACCAATAACTTTGTATTATTTTCATAGGCTAGTTTTTCAAAATCGATTATTTCGTCGCAAAATTCATGGAGATTATTTCTATGGGAAATGATCAGAATGATCGCATTGGGTAATTTTTCTCTGATATTTTTAAGAATAATCCTTTCCAAACCTACATCCAGCGATGCTGTAGCTTCATCGAAGATGATGATTTCGGGCTGTTTGTAAAATACTCTCGCAATGGCTATTCTCTGCTTTTCTCCGTCGGATAGAGTACTTCCGCTAAAAGTGATGGTCGTATTTTCATGATCTTCCAGACGATCAATAACATCGGAAAGACAGATAATCCTGATAATTTCACGAAATTCCATGATGTTTTCTTTTTCTGCTCCGTATTTAATATTATTAATTACCGTATCATGAAAAAGCTGGTTTTCCTTTTCAATCAGACCAATAAGAGAGGTGAGATTTTTAACCTTATCAATAGAAATATTATTGATATTGATATGACCCGAATCCGGATTGATAAAATTCATAATGAGATTGACCATAGTGCTTTTCCCAATTCCGCTTTTGCCTTTTATTCCATATGTTTTCCCACTGTTAAAAGTGTATGAAAAGTCTTTCAATATATATTTTTCATGATATTTAACCGTTATATTTTTTAATGTAATCGTTGAAACTTCAAGCACTTTTTCTTTTAAATCATCCGTATTTTCTTCTTCGGTAATGTTATCGTAGATTCTTTTCATTGAAACTTTTGACTGAAAAAATTCGTTGGCTCCCGCTGCAAGCCCGATAATAGGTGCGTAAATCCTGTTTAGGTATTGTATAAAAGCGATAAGGGTACCTATCGTCATTAAATCGGAGTATACAAGCTTTCCTCCGTACAAAAGAATGATAAGCGGACCAATGGCAATTAAGAAGGTTGTAATATTTGAGCTTATCCCATTCCAGTATGTATTTTCAACTGCATTTTCGCGCCATGTATTGTGATAATTATTGAGAGTTTGTATTTCTTCGGAGAGAACATTGTTACTTTTAAGAACCCGTATGTTTCTTATTCTTTCTAAGAAATAATTATAGATATTTCCTTCGATGTCTACTAATTTCAGATACGTTTTTTTAATTTTCCCTTTCAAGGCAAATGTATTGATGATCAAAAAAGGTAAAACCACTAAACTTACCAAAGTAAGACTTACGTTAAAATAAAACATAACTCCCAGAACTCCGATCACAACCATACTGTTGTTGATATAATTAAGCAATGTCGAAGAAAAAAAGTTCTGTACTTTATCCACATCATTGGTTAAAAGATATATCAGTTCGCCTGTTTTACTTTCTTTAAAAAATGACGTATCTTTTTTTAGCAAATTTTTATATAAAACTCTTCGGATATCTGCAATGATCTTTCTGCTTACATTTACATACAAGATCCCGGAGTAAAATGAAAAACCTATTCTTATAATATAACATCCCAAAAGCAGCAGAACGATTTTTACAAGATCTTCATAGGTTCCCTGAGGAATGGTTTTGTCTATGATAATTTTCAGAGCATAAGGAGTTACCAGTGACAAAGCATTGGTAATAACAAACAATACAATAAGCAAAATATAGTGCCTGATATATTTTTTAATGATATGAAAATAAAATCTGAACATTTAGTTTTCTAGTATTTCTTCTATTTTATCGCACAAAATTTTATGAGGAATTTTATTAGGAAAAAGTGATACCTCATCAAAATTTCTGATTGTAAGAATGTCTTTTTTTTCGGCAAGAAATGCCTCTCCATTTTTGGTAATGTAAGAAAGACAGTTTACGTATTTAAAATTCCACCACGATAAGGGATGATAATCATCAACATAGGTTTGTTTTCCTGTATAGACTATACATTTTTTTCTTTCTTTTTCGAGGATGTTGTGCAGATAATAATTAATGCCGTTGAATAAATGTGCAAGACCTGTACAAGGCGACAACATTCCGTCTACATAATCTGATGCCATTAAAGACATTTCTTTTCTTATCCCCAGTTTTCCCGGAAAAATAATTTTATTGAAAATATCAGGCTTTAAATCTTTTTTCAAAATATTCTTCAGGTCGTTACTTTGGCTGAACAATAGTATTTTATATTTTTTCTCTTTTACAAGCCATTGTATGATTTGCAGAAAGACTTTTTGATCTATTATTTTCTCAGCTTGGGATGCCTCATTAATTAAAGCAAATATTTTATCTTCTTTTTCTATTCCCTGGGATTCGAGCCAAAGATCTGCATCATTTATTTCTTCTTTTTTTATTTCAATTTTATTATAGTGCTTTTTGTTGTACAAAAGCTGTCTTTTGAGATCATCAAGCATAAAATATTTTCCGAAAGCAACAGAATGAAACCTCTTATTTTTCTCATAATCTACCGGAAATGTGTAGGTTAAAACTGGTTGAGAGTTATTTTCAATTTTGTTTTTAACATTATAATATAACAGAAATTCTGCAATAACCAGATCATATTTCTTAAAATCTATACTATTAACAGAAGAATTAAGCAGTCTTACATTTTCGGGAAAAGATGACGAATAGATCCTTTTAATATGATGATAATTCCTGACACCGGTAACATAAACATCAATCTTTTTAGAAGGCTGCTTTTCGTTAAGAACAAACAGCTTATAGTTAAGATCATAATACCAAAAGCAACTGTCTCCGATGAAGAAATTCTGATTGAAATTGCATACAATACAGATCTTTTCAGACTTTGTTATATTTATTTCATATTGCTCACTTTCAGCCGGAAGAATATTAAGTGTCAAAAAAATCTCAAGTTTTTCATTAATTGATTTGATATCAAACTGTAATTTTTGTTGTTTGATATATTCTGCAATACCTGGAAAACTTAAATTAGGATTGCTTTTATTGTTAAAGAAATAAACATTTTCAAAAGATCTGCCTTCCTTCTGACTGTTAAAAAAGTCGGCTTCTGAATGATAATGAGCGATCACGACATCATATTCATCTGTTTCATTTTTATTAAAATCATTTTTAAATGATACATTCTTCATCAATTCTTCCGGCAAAAACAAATTCTTTACTTTTTGATCCCGGTCTGCAAAAATTATTTCTTCATAATGAAAAATCGTAAGCACAGCGATGAGCTGACGGATAACATCAGGATCCCATTCATCTTCTTTAAAAAGACAATGGTGATCCAGAAGTATTAATATTTGCTTTTTCATGATTCAAGAAGTTTGTTTTAATTAGGTCTTATCAAAACAGATCCTGAGCTTCCAACGGAGCTTATCTGTACCGTAAAAGACTTTTCATACCCAGCTAGTGAAATCTCTTTTTTAGATTCTCCGGAGAGCTCAATACTTTTTATCAGTTCTTTATTTTTTTTGAAAAATTCCAACTTCACGGACTGATCTTTTAAATGATGTTCTATCACGAAGTTTTTGCTTTGAGACTGGCACGGAATATCAAATTTCACTTTTTTATGCAGCTTTACGAATTTCATTCTGATTCCGCATTCCGAGATTTCATTTTCCCATTCTTTCTGATAAAAAAATGATGTTGTTGTAAGACAGAACATCATTAGTACTGTAAAAATTGTTAATTTTTTCATTTGTTTAATCTATTTTGTTGTTCGGCATTGCTGTTATCAAATGATTCTCTTTGAGTATTTTTTTTACCTGCATTGAAGTTGTAAGTAAGTCCCAAAGAATAAAATCTTGTAGGAAGTCTGTTAACAATACTCCTTGTGAAATCATTTTCATCAATATTTATTTTAATCTTTCTCAGCCGGAAAGGATCTACTGCATCAAAGCTTAGTGACAAGGCGTCTTTAAAGAAAGATTTTCTTAGCGTAAAGTTCAGACTTTGCTGACTGTCCAGAAAATATTTGTTCCATAACGATTTGCCTTTATAATCGTAATTGATATCCAAATAATATTTGTGCGGAAGTGTCAATTTTGCAGATAATGAATAATAGGGACAAAACACACTTACCTTTTCGCTATCAAAAGTTACCTGTTTATAGCTATTGCTTGTAAAAATATTCAGCTTAAACCATTTTGTAATATCGACCGGAATAAAAACATTCCAATACATTTCGTTTTCCTTATTCAAGTTTGCATAGGTTTTGTAAGTAATATTTTCAAGATTATCCAAATAATATACTTCGCTGATCATACCTTTTGTTGTATTGAATCCTGCTTCGAAAGAGTATTTATCTTTCAGCAAATAAGACATCTTAAAATTGTTCTGGAAAAATGGCATTAATGAAGGGTTTCCTACATTAATGAATCTTGTATCTTCTATATCTTTAAAAGGATTCAGCAACTGGAAAGATGGTCTTGTTATTTTTCTGTTGTAAGAAAAGTTGATATTCCCTTTTCCCAGATCTTTC
This sequence comes from Chryseobacterium sp. HMWF035, assembly GCF_003094695.1. Lineage (NCBI taxonomy): Bacteria > Pseudomonadati > Bacteroidota > Flavobacteriia > Flavobacteriales > Weeksellaceae > Chryseobacterium > Chryseobacterium sp. HMWF035. Next base: position 53,771 of record NZ_QEHP01000125.1, read on the forward strand.
TGTAAAAATACTGACGGAAAAAAATTCCACCTGTCTGCATCAATCTGATATTGCGAGAAAGAATCTTCTCCATGATATGCAGTACGCTCAACCCTGCCTCCAATATTAAATGAAACGGAACCTATTTTGCTCTGATAACTGCTGTAAAAAGATAATATATCTTCTTTGTATCTGTAATCCGAACTTTGATAAGTCTGCGAGTAATCTATTTCATTTTTACTTAAAGAAGAGATAAACTTTGTTCCCAGTCTCAATTTATTATTTTGATTAAAGACATAATAAAGATCTGCATAACCAATGTGCATATCAACAGAAAGAGGATTTTGTATTTGGAGAAAATCCGGAGCTCTTCTTTGTGAATCATCATTCAGATAAAAAAACGAATCTACATTGGAAGCATAATTATTAAAATAGCCAATATAATTATATCCTGTCTCCAGTTTACTTCCTAAAGAATCGATCTTGTATTTGTAGCTTATATTTAATAAATGGTTTTCTAATCTAATTTTTTTTGAATTATTAATAAAGTCTAAAGAGTCTCTCGTATTTCTGAAATATTCCAGATTGGTTTTTCCTGTAGATTTTATATTATTTACAGAAAAAGTATAATCGGCAGTCAGAATATGTCTGGATGTGATCTCGTAATCAATTCCTGCTTTTAATTCGTTATATCTAGGAGACTCTACATATTTTTCTTTCTGAATGGTCGAAAAGTTCGACTGAGTATATTTCTGAATTTCATCGTTATCAGAATAGCTTTTACCTGTATAATTATTGTATCCTAAGAAATAATTTACTTTATTCGTTTTGTAATTGAGTCCAAATCCGGAAGAAAAGCTCGTATATCTGTGTTGCTGAATATTTTCATAGATATATCCACTCAGTCCGTAGTTATAATTTTTCTTTAAGATAATATTAATGACTGCATTTTTTTCGTCCCCTTCATATTCTGATCCCGTTTCTGAAGTAAATTCTATTTTTTCAATGGATACAGAAGAAATAGACTTCAGATAATTCTGAAGCTGTGCTCCAGACATTCTTATTTTTTTTCCATTAACATAAACCGAAACTCCTTGCTGACCACGATACTGTATTCCATTGGCAATATTTGCATTAACTCCGGGAACAATATTCATCAATGTATATCCATTATCTCCGGATTTGTATATAGATCTGGAGATATTAATTGTGGTTTTATTAAGTTCTCTTGTGATTAATTTTGGAGCCGCGGTTATCACAATACCTTCAATTACACTTTCTTTTTCGGAGTTTAGTGTGAAATCCTGTTTAATATTTTTATCTACGAAAATATTTCTAAATTTTTCCTTATTTGGATATAATAGCTGAAGAATATATCCTCCTTTCGGAACATTTCTGAAGAGATATTTCCCATCCTTTTCGGTAGAAGAATTGGCAACTATAGCTGAGTCTTTTTCGGCACGAAGCAACACCTGTATATCTCTTACAGGTAAAGAATTACCAGATACCGTTCCTTCTACAGAATATTGCGCATGAAGAAATATCCCTAAAAAAAGAAAATAAAAATTATATGTATTAAACAGTTTTTTCATTTGTATGTTTCATTACTGCTGCGGTAATTTTTCCGATAGATTCAAAAAAGGAAATATCAAGCTCATCATCTTCAAATTCAATATCAAACTCTTCTTCCAGATAGGTAATAAACTGTAATGTAAGCATTGATTCTGAAGGTAATGTCTGTATTTTTTCCTCGGTAGTCATTTCACTAAAAATGCTGTTTTGGGAGGTAATCGTATCCAAAATAGCAACAATTCTTTGTTCTGTACTTATCATAGTTCTAAGTTTTTATAACAATATTTTACCGCTAAGGTATATCTGGGTGTTTTACAGATTCTGGAAGGTAATCCTCCTTTGTGTTCTATATCTCCGTTAAAAACCACAAATCTTCCGGGTTTTGGAAGTACACAGAATTGTGAATCTCCTTCTGCATAGAAAATGGTTTCTCCTTCATAGTTTTTCTCCCAATACTCATTGATGTAGTAAAGTATGGTAATATCTCCTCTGTCTTTCGGGCAATCTCTGTGAGGAAATTCTACGTCTCCGTAAAGAGACAGATTGATGTAGGCTCTGAAAAGTTTGTAATCCTCTGAATCCTTGACAAACTGATTAAGAAGTTCTTTGGATTTTTTTCCTAAAAATGTATTATTTTCAAATTTTTCTGTATCAAAATTAACTACATACTTGGGGAACTGATCTGCATGATTACTTTTTTCCGTTCTGGCATAGCTCAGCGAACTTGCAAACTTGTAAAATGATTCTACTTCTGTCTGTGTAAGAACATCATCCACAATGTAGACATTTTTATCTTCTATGGTTTCCTGTCTCAGTTTCATAAGTTTCTTATTTTAAAGTTGGTCATTCCGGTCGCGATAATATTATTGATGAACTTCTTATTGTTTTTATTGTCAGATTTTGCAAAAAACTGTTTTACGTTCTCATAATTGGTTTCATTCATGAAATTTCCTGTGTATGCGAGTGAGGTTTCAAGATTGATCACAAAATGAAAAGTATCACTTGGTACATACATCATTTCCCCGGGATTCTGAACTACCATTAATGGTTTTATATTACTATTCAGTAAATTTTGAATATTTTCAATACCGAATTTTTCTTTTTCTTTTTTAATGATAGAATTATATGCTTTGGGATAAATAAACCATAGTTTCTTACCTTTCAATAGAAGAAGCCAAGAATTAAACTTCCAGACATCGGTATGAATATTTGTGAATGTATTTTTATTTCCGTAATAAAGCCATGTAAGTTCTTTTTTTTCTTTTTCAGTAGGATAAGATTTGTACCAACACTCAAAAATCTGTGGAGCATGTATTTGAAAATCGATGCTTTTCATATTTAATCTCAGGTAATATGCAGTGCTGCCACTCTCGGAATAGCTTTTAAAGCTCATTTTACAGGCTTCTTTCTCTTCAGTAGATTCAAATACCCAGTCTTTTGAATGGAAAGTTTTGTCCAGTTCTTCAAAATCAATACTTTCATACAGGTTTTTAAATCTTGATTTCAAAAGTACCGGAACTTCCGGATAACCATATTTTGCTTTGAAATCTTTTGCCGTAAGATCAGAAAAATCATTAATCTCTATCGAAGGAAGTTTGTCTTTTATCTGATCAAAAACTTTATTATAATCCATGGTGTTTATTTTTTAAAATAATTTTGAATTTGTTTTATTATTACCGTTTCATTTTTATCATTCTTTATATCAATCACCGGCTTATCAAGATTTTCGGAGTAGAAAGACAGTTTTTCATCATATTCCTTGTCTGTAAGTCTGGTTTTTAAAGTAATTCCCTTTTCATGTTTTATAATCCACGGAGTAAGGCAGTAGAACAGTACATCGCAATAATTAAAAGATTTTACGGCTTCAACCGTTCTCTTTATAAAATCTATTGTATCATCGGGATTGATTGTACATATAATTGCATCAGGATAAAAAGCATTTGTATAAATAAGTTTTTCCGGTAATTTATTAACATATACAGGATGTTTGGGCAAAATTCCGCTTTGAATTCCCGTAATAATTATATCCGGATTTTTCTTTTGCTTTGAATAATTTTTTAATCCGTTAATGATATGATACCATTCTTCAGCTTCAACTTTTACAGAACTTTTGTGCCCGAAAGGGAAAACAGAATCTGCACCCAAAACACAGCCTTGCGGTTCTGTTGAGATAAAGGAAACTTTATAATTGCTTTTTTCCAGAACTTTTTTAATTTTTAGCTGGGTCGTAAATTTTCCCTGTTTGCTGTTGGTTCCTATAACACAAATTGAAGGGATCGTTGTTTCGAATGAAGAAGAAATGTTCATGTAAATATCTTTCTTCATTGAGCGGTCAATATGTGTTAAAAAAATCTCTCCTTTGTAATGGATCTTTTCATTTTTAATAATGTTTTTAATGATCGATTTTACTGAAGCATCCCAGAGAATAAAATTTTTATTTCTCATGAGACATTCCGTAATCAGCTTTAATCCGAATAATGTGTTGATCTCATCTTTCAGATCATTAAAATATCCTACAACCAAAGTATCAAATAAAAGAAAATCCTCATCTTCAAGTTTCTTTGTTAAGGGAATTTTATTTGTATTTTTCTCTTTATGAATGATGTTTCTTGGTGTGTCTATGATTAAAGAAATGTCGTATTCAGACTGTTCTCTATTTTCGATAATTGATTGTATTTCTTTTTCATCAAAAGGAAAGAGAGCCAGCTTTCTGAAGTTTTGAGATGGCTTTAAAACTTTCGTAAGAGCTGTAATATCTTCTTTAATGTATTCTCTGATGTTTATGATATTCCGACTGATTTCCGTATCATGCTTTGTAAGGCTGAAAATACTCTTATCAGAATTTTCTTCGAGCCACTTTTTAAGATCCGGAATAGTTTTCCATTCTTCGTTCCTATAAGCATTGCTTACAATTCCTGTAATATGTGCTGTTGCAAGACTGGTTCCTACACTGAAAGCAAAAGAACGATTGGGAACGGCAACTCTCTGAAAGCCTCCCTTGGCAATAATGTCGTAATTGTCATTCAGTACTTTGAAACTTTGTTTTTCTTTAATATAACCTGTTCCTATAGAAAATGTCTGTGTAAAATTAGCAGGAAAACATTGTTTCGAAGCATCATAATAATTGGCTGCAAAAACGGGAATTCCTTTTTCATAGGATCTGTTGATTGCATGCTGCATTTTAGCAGGCGTGATCTCGGAATTTATCCCCATACTTATGTTGATGATATTCACATTACAATCTACCATTCTGGAGATAGCTTCTGTTAAAAGATCTTCTGATATAACATGATTATGAGAATCGAGCTTTATAACATATAAATTGCATGATTTCAGGTGCGAATTGATAATTGAGGCGATTCCTGTACCATGACCTTTATGATCACTAAATTCATTTTCTTTAGTGATGATATTTCCTGAAAAATCTTTAAACAATGTAATACCTTTAATATCACATTCTTTAAGTCTCTGATGGGTATGGTCTACTCCTGTATCAATAATTCCTATAATCATAACTTCAATTTTATTTTGCAGAATGCCCTGTATTTTCCAATACATTAATCTGCGGTCTTGAGATGGTTTCCGGAGAATAAAGCATATTGATGTATTGTTCTTTTAAGTAATCTTCCAACTTATATTTCCATGAACTGCAGATCGGTACATTCGCTTTTATGGCTTCGTGCGAACATGTAATTGTGTCGCAGATAGGTAAAACCTTACAGTTGGTACATATTTCATTATGCTTGAACCTGTTGAATGAAGAATGTTTTGTAAATTTCTCTGCGTTATATCCTTCAAATACTGAAGCAGGAGCATGAGAATCATCATGAATTGTTTCCCAGCATTTGTGAATATACCCGTTCGGATCAATCGTCATACTAATCGGTGAAGCCCATGTTGCACATGTTGTCTGGTAATTAGGAAGATCCCATTTCAGCTTGGATTTTATTTTCAGATTGGTTTCATTGCTCCATGCATTAAATCTGTTCATAATATTTTTTCTGAAGCTCATTTTAAAATCGAAGAATTCATCAAGATTCATTCTTTTTTCCAGTTCTTCTTCTGAAGTTTCGATCTCTTCATACGTACGTAACCATGAAGGATCAAATGATACCTGCTTAAATTTTTCCGGCCAGATATTCATATTTTTGAGATCATCTAAAAATGTATCTATTGTCCCGGCAACCTCTTTGTCTACATTTATTCTTATTAAGAACTGTATTTTAGAATCTTTAGGAACTTTAGAAAGATTTTCAAGAATAACTTCGTAGTTTTTTTTGTTGATCTGCTTTAAAGGTCTTTTCTTATCATGAGTTTCTTTTGCACCGTCTATTGTAATCTGTACGCTGTGCACATCACAGTCTTCAAGAATTTTTACGTTTTTTTCGTTCAGGTAAATTCCGTTCGTAATGATATTCGACACGTACTTTAGATTATACTTCCTTGAGACTTCTGTTAGACTTACCGTAAGATCCTGAATTGCTTTTACATTAATCAGCGGTTCACCACCATACCAAGTTATAGAAAGTGTCTCAATATCTTTTCCTGATTTTAAAACAAGATCTTCTATATAATCTTTTATTCCCTTCTTTACTTTATCTTCTTTTAATGTATGATTGGGTTTTACAAATTCAAAACAATAAGAACATCCCATATTACATGTAATGGTGGTTCCAATAGTAAGATTGATCGTTTTCGCAAATTTGTACTGGTTTTCGTCGGTATATCTGGAAAATAATGATCTTACATCTTTATCCGCTTCTATAATGTATTCCTTATCATACAAATATTTTACAAGATCATTAAACCGTCCTTCGCTTTCATCGTGTATAAAAAAAGAATACTGGCTCTTCTCCAGAAGAAATTGCCCATTTTCAAAATTTAATACTTCCAATCCGCTGGTAAGAGAATTATAAAGAATAAATTGATTTTCTTCTTCTACAGGAATAAGAAAGTTATATGGATTGGCTTTAAGTTTTAAAATCATAATTATTAGGATTAAAGATTAAATAGACAGTTTATCAACGACATTTACGGTTAGAAAAGAATATCGTCATCATTGGAAGTGTCGCCCGATGCTTTTCCTGTAAAATAACTACAGTTAAATGATTCACACAGAGCTTCTGCTTCATCTACCAACTTATTTTCGATAGGTTGCGGTTTTACCAGTTCTGATTTTTCAAATTCAGATTCTTCGGTTTCAGGATTTACTTTTGATTCCATTTTTTCCAGTTTAAAATTTTTGTAAGAAATAGGCACTCAGCATTTGCTGAATGCCTATATACCTTTTAATTAGAATAAGATGTCTGTATCTTCTGTAGTGTCTCCAGACGCTTTACCAGCGTTGTAACCACATCCGAAAGATTCGCATAAAGCTTCTACTTCGTTTGATAACATATCATCAATTGGAGTTGGCTTTACTAATTCAGTTTTTTCTAATTCGATTTGAACAGTTTCTGGGTTGTTGATTTCTGTTTTCATTTTGTTAAATTTTTTAAATGATTAATAATTTGTTTGTTTATGCTTATTTCGAAATAGCCGTTATTAAAACCTTATCATTGTAAGGTTGTAAGTCTTCGATCTTCCTGATATTCACATGAATATCCGGCGAGATCCCTTTACCTTCTATACTTTTTCCGTCCAGCATGATGATGCTTCTGGCAAAGGCGTTTGTTCTGAACTTTACGTTGTTGTTGTTTTCCAGTAGGACTTCGTAAAGTGTAGCTAAAGCACCCGCCGTATGTTCTATCCCGATTACTTTTGTATTTTTAAAGTATTTTTTCAGGTTATAAGCAAGAAGCTCAGATACACACGAAGTATTTTTATTTACTAAAACACGAAGTTCCAGTTTGTTGCTGATAATGTTATCAGAAAGATTTTTATTCACAATTACGTCTTCATTTTTCCCTGAAAATTTATCTCTCAACTGATAGTATTTAAACTCGTCCGGGATAAATAATGAAAGTATTTGTGCTCCTATCAAAAAGTCTCCTCCTCCATTGTTTCTAAGATCTATAACCAACTTTTTTTTGCTTTTGATCTCAGGCAGATTTTCAAGAAAAATATACAATGCATCCTTGTCAATATGTTTTATTTTCAGATAAACTATCTCATCATTTATTGTTGAAAATTCAGTTTTCTGTACAAAATTCGAAGGTATTTTATATGAATCTTTATGTGTATATTCAACAGTTCTTACTTCTCCTTTTGAATTTTTCAATTCAAGTTTTGAGACTCCATTTGGTTCTTTCAAGAGCAATTCGTTTGCTCTTTCTGAAGAAAGTTTTTGAATTTCTGTTCCATCGATTCTGACAATGGATTCTCCTAAATAGATTTTATTCTTTAAGCTATCATCCAAAATCGCGGATACCTTGTAACCCTCTTTCAATCTATACAATAATACACCTGTTGATTTGTTTTTTGTTTTACAACCATTCATTTTAATGGAAAAATGAGGATCATTATATTTCTGTCTGATATAGCTGTCGACTCCGGAAATATAATTACACATTCCGCTAAGTGTATCTGCTTTTATTTTTGCAACTCTACTTACGGGTCTCGCAAAATCAAAAGGATAATTTTTTTCTATAATGTTAATGAGGCTGTCTATACTTTTATACTCAGATTTATTATTCTGTAATCTAAAGTATAGTGTCCCTTTATTGTCTTCTTCTTTATCGAACGTCGGATAAGATTTATAAAGACCATAAGAATCATACCCAGTTCCTAACATTTTTCCCGATAAGGAATTTGGCAGAAAGTTTTTTTTCTGAATCTTTATATTTCCTATAATAAGATTTTTTATTTCACACACCGATTCTCTATCCGGATCTTTCTTTACAATCTCAAAATCAATTTCTTTAATTTCTGACAGTAATTTTCTGTCTAAACCTGGAAGTATTGTTTCAATTTCTTTATATCCGTTTTTTGGATTTATGTTAAAAATTACTTTTTGTGTAGCTGGATCTTTTATACTTAATGCTTCTATATTTTTTGAAAAAAGCTGAAAGATTAAACTTGCATCAGAAGAATCATGCTCAACAGAGTGTTTTTTTATTAATAAAATCCTTTTATCTTTATTAATATTAAAAGTGCTTCCTTTTATATTAAAATCATTCACGCTAGGAATGTTGTAGTTTATGTAATCTGATTTCGTATAATATAATGTATCAATATTCTTCTCCAGATATGCAAAGTGCATATTCTGCGAATAGAATACATTACTTACCAATAAAATTATATAAACCAGAGCCCTCATTTTATTTATATCTTTTTTAAGCTGACTGTTTCACTATAGAAGAAATATCTTCAAAAACATTCGTATCGGATAGCAAATAATAATTTTTATTAAGAAACTCTTTTAGAGTATCATATTTAAACAATACAGGAATAGTTTCTGATCCCAGATAATGAATCGGGTCGGCTAAAATTTCAGCTTCAATTCCTAAAGCCTTCAATGTTCTTAATAATTTTGAATCACATTCCGCAACCGCGATAGAGCTTTCACTTTTGCAAACTTCATTTAAAGCAAAAACCATTAATGTCTTAAAAAGTCGGAAACTTCTTTTATCACACTCATGCTTTATTGCAAATCTTCCTATGTGCCAAATGTCAAGTACTTTATTAGATGTAAAGCACAAAGGATTTATAGAAAATAATTTTTGTATTGGCAAGACATCACTATAGTTCCATTTAATGGTTCTTATTGATCCTATAATGTCTCCGAAATGATCTTTAGAAACAAAAACTTTAGAATTATGATAGTTGATTTCTTCTCTGTATAAAGTGTTGGTTTCCTCTTCAACATTATTTAAATTATAGTGCTCTTCATGGTGCTGAAAATTTTCAGTAACAACAAATTTTGCCAGGCTGTATAAAGTAATATTATCCATAGAGTTAAAATTTAAATTATGCATCGTTTTGTTTTCTTTTGTAAAAATATTGTAGTGAATTGCATTATTTACTACACTTTTGTGTAGATTTGCTACAAACAATTAAATCACACCTTAGTGTGTAGATAAAAACACTGTAAATAATGGATGAAGTAAATAAGTTCTTCTCTTATAAGAATAGAATAGAAAATAATTTGGGTGCTGAAGCCTTTGAAACAGAAAATTATCTTGAAGTAATCAAAGCTTTTTCAAGGCTTACATATCAAAGTTTATATGTAATAGATTATGAAAAGAAAATTTTTGAATACGTCTCAGATAACCCTTTGTTTCTATGCAACTGCACACCCGAAGAAGTACAGAATCTGGGATATCTTTTTTATTTCAAGAATGTAACAAAAGATGATCTGGAACTACTTTTTAAAATAAATGAAGCGGGGTTCAATTTTTTTGATAAACTTCCCGTAGAAGAAAGAAAGCTGCATACTATATCTTATGACTTTCATCTGGTGACTGAAAATAAATCAGCAATTCTTATTAATCATAAGCTTACACCATTATTTTTATCGAAAGACGGTAAAATGTGGAAAGCGATGTGTATTGTATCATTATCGCCAAACAGCTCTTCAGGTAATATTAATATATACAAACAGGGAACAGATGACATTTGGGAATACAATCTTGTTGCAGAAAAATGGACTTTAAGAAAAAAACTAAGACTTTCTGAAAGAGAACTGGAAATTCTTAGACTGTATGCTCAGGGTTTAACGATTAATGAAATAGCACAAAGAATTTTTATATCTGCAGATACCGTAAAATTCCACAGAAGAAAATTATTCGAAAAATTGGGTGTATCTAACATTACAGAAGCTTTGGCTTATGTTACGAATAATAAACTTCTGTAAGCTTAAACGCTCTGCATAATGGTATTTAAGTAAAATTCAGGAAATACTTTAAAAGATTTATGAGTTGCAATATTGAACATAATATGTGTACACATTGCCGCGACCGTCCACGAAGCAATTGATAATTGTGGTGGTGGCAGACTTTCTTTTTCGTTTTTGTAATCCTCGATGATGTTTTCCAACCATTCGTGCGGCTGCTTCCAGAATCTTAAATATCCAGCAACATATTCTACCATCTTCAGCTCATTAAAATTTTTATCATTTGTAAGACTGCTTATTGGAAGACCATTCGGAGCAATAACAGTCACCAACCCTCCCCAACCGAGATTATAAGGATGCAAAATATGAAGTTTTTTCTTTTGGCATATTTTATCAAAACGTAAAGGAATATCGCTGGTAAAATCCAAAGCATTGATGGCAATTTTATTTTTCCCGATAATTTTCTGCAAATTATCTTCAGTAATAAATTCATTATAAAATTGAAGTTTCGCCTCTGGATTAATACTTTTTAATCTATTGTATAAAGTCTCTGCTTTGTATCCCGAAATGTCATAAAATGTATAGTTTTGCCTGTTAAGGTTTGAGTTCTCTACCACATCCCCATCAATAATAGTTATGTTTTCAAAACCAAATCTTAAAGCACATTCGGCAATATTACTCCCAATTCCGCTGCCTGCAAGAAGAATCGGAATATCCTTAATCTGATTTTGTTCTTCTTCAGTTACATATAAGCGGTTTCTGGAATAACGATCATTCATTTTTAACTATTTTTTACAAATATATTGATATGACATTACATTGAGACTACACTAATGACTAGAAAATAATAAAACAACATACAGTAATTTATAACAAAATAAAAAAGAGTTTTACATCATCTGTAGAACTCTTTTTTTATATCCTGAAAAAATTACGGGCAACTTCCGTGGTTTCATCTGAAACTTCTGCTATGCCGATTTTCTTCAGATGGGCAATCGTCTGTGCTACATACGGTAAAAAGGAAGGTTCATTTCTGCGGTTCTGCATTCTCGGCATATTTTTCGGCAGCATAAAAGGCGCATCGGTTTCAATCATCATCCGGTCGAGCGGAACGTATTTTATCACTTCTTCCAAATGTTTAAACCTGTTCTGATCACTTATGGCTCCGGTAAATCCTAAGTAAAAGCCTTTATCCAGATATATTTTGGCTTCCTGTAAAGTTCCTGTGAAACAATGAACCACGGCTTTTGGAAGTTTAGACAAATATTCATCCGTTATTTCATTAAATCTTTTAAAGGCAGATCTTTCATGAAGAAAAAGCGGTTTATTCACTTCAACAGATAATTCAAGCTGGGCACGGTAACATTTTTCCTGAACAGGTCTTGGCGAAAAATCCCTGTCGAAATCCAGTCCGCATTCTCCTACGGAAACAACGTGGTCTTGTTTTAATAATGTTTTTAATGCAGGAATGCTTTCGCTGTTAAAAGATTTTGCATCATGAGGATGAATTCCCGCCGTTGAAAACAGAATTTCGGGATAATCTTCTGCAATTTCCGCAGACTCCTGGCTTCCGCGAACGCTCGTTCCCGTGAAGATCATCTGCTCTACTCCATTGTCGAGTGCGCGGTTGATTATTTCTTCCTGTTCGTCATAAAATTGTTTATTGGTTAAGTTTATACCAATGTCGATTAATGTGTTCATTTCTTTTTTGTTTTATTATTTATTAAAATGTATCTTGTTATATGTGCTCTGCTTATCGAACTTTTAAATGATTTTTCCGTGTAAAAACTTCTGTAATCAGAATCTGTTCTTCCGTTAATTTCTCTTGTGATTTTAACCCAGATTAATTTTCGCCTTTTCTTTCTTTGCTTAAAAAATTTAACAGTTTCACTAAGTTGATCTTCTATCTCGGATTTTTCAGTTCGTCTCCATTTCTTGTTTCCGTATTTTTGTAAATACTGAGGAATTTTACCATATTCTCTTGCTCTGTAAGGACTTTTATTATAAATGTTTCTCATAATATATAGGAATAATTTTCAGTAAACGTTTTATTTAACAATAGAAGTTACTCTAAACTTTTATTTAACATGAAACTTGTTTAAACTTTTTTACCACAAAAAATGCAAAAAGATGTAAACACTTTAGTTTTTTAAGTTTAATACTTAACTGGAAAAAAAGGGCACATAAGTTAAAAAATCAAAGATTTTTTCTCTTTGCAGACTTTTGAAATACCTTAATATACTATCATTTCGCTATACATTCTTTTGCGACTTTTGTGGTTAATTCTGAAGTATAAATCTTTTATTTTAAATCTAAATCTGTTAAAAAACCAGCAAGACAAAAAATGAATCAAAAAAAGGGAAACAGGCAGGAATTGAACCTGCAACTCATCTTAGAATGACGCGCTTTTCCGTTAAACTACTGCTTCCATATGAAAATTTAAGCGTTTATAATTTCTTCAATCATCATTTTTAATTCAGGAAGTGCTTTTGAACTGCTTTCCTGTACCGAAAATAATGTTTTGCTTCCTTTTAAAATATAATCAAAATACGTATCGCTCTCAGGATTGATCAGGACGATCCATTTTGCACGGATTTTTACCGTTTCCACAATATTTACAGGCAAAGCCGTTGATCCCGAAGTTCCGACTACAAATAAAATATCTGTATGGTCTGCAATGTTGTACGCTGTATCGAAATGATAGTATTTTTCATTATAACTTTCATCAAACCACAAAGTATGAGGACGAAGCCAGTTTCCGCACTTTTTACATTTCAGATCGTCGATATCATCTGCTGTTAAATCTTCGGTATATTCTTTATACTTAATATTTTCAGGGAAATCGAAAGGTTCGCTGCATTCTTTTGAACAGCGTACTTTCTGTTTGCTTCCATGAATTTCATAGACATTCTGCGTTCCCGATCTTTGGTGAAGCCCGTCAACATTTTGAGTAATTAGCTTAAATCTTTCACCTAAAAGTTTTTCAATTTCCGTAATCGCCAAATGTCCCGGATTAGGTTTTGCTTCGGCAATCATGTTCTTCCAAAACAGATTGTACTGCCATACTTCTTCCTGATTCTGGCTGAAATATTTATACGTCCCGAATTCTTCCGGACGGTGATATTTTGTTCCTTTGATCCAGATTCCGTCGATCGAGCGGTAAGTCGGAAGTCCGCTTTCCGCAGAAATTCCGGCTCCGGTAAGGAAAGTAATGTATCCTTGTTTTTCTTTAAGGATGGTATTTAATATGGTTTGTAATTCTTTCATGATTTTCATTTTAATTTTCTTTTGCCTTGAAGCAAAAGAAACAAAAGTTCAAGACTTGGAATCTTACGCTAAAAATTAATAATGTTCTCTAAAAATTCTAAAACTCGCGCGAATTTGGTATTTGTTTTTTGATTTAATATTTTCACCGCGTTCAAACAGTAGAATTTTCTTAACGTTCACATGATTAATTTTCTTAACGCTTCAGCTTCCTATGTCGGCTTAATGAAAAAAAACTGCGTCATCCGCGAAAACTGCGAGAGAAAAAGATTAATCCTAAAATGCTTTTTAAATTTTAAAAAAACAGAAACAGGCAGGATTCGAACCTGCAACCCTCCTGGGCTCGGAGTGCTTTTCCAGATTAAACTACTGTTTCTTATTTTTAGGTTTCAGCTTCCAGAAGACCGAAATATTCTGAAGCGGTTAAAGCTCTTACAGCACCACGCGGCGGAATTTTTTTATTCAATTCGCAAATCAGCAGATCTCCCTGTCTTTTTAAACATCTGATGTGCGGGATGATGTTTTCATGAATTCTGAAAGTGGATGCAATTGCCGTTAACGCATTGTCTTTATACGCTTCCTCAATCCACAGCCAATGTTCTTTTTCCGTAGAGGGACACCAGCATTTTACAGCATAAGAGTAGCGGTTTGCAGAACCCCAGACGAATATTCCGAGTTTTTCATTTTCAACCTGATGAACTTCATACTGATTGATTTTCTTCGTTATATATTCATTTCCATTATCATCATATCCAAAATAATTAACCTCAATTTCTGCCTGATTGATTTTTTCAGCTTTCAGGTTTTTCATTAAATTCCCGACTCCGAAATAACTGAAACAGAAAAGCTTAAAGTTTCGGTCTTTATCATTGAAAAATTCATCAAAACCGATCGGCTCTACCTTCTCCCATAATTTTTCAATTCTATTTAAAACATCATTAAAAACCGGAGTATTGTAATGCGTCCACTCTCTTTCAAATTCCCGTGTTTTAAAATTCTGAAAGCTGCTGTGTCTCAGTTTTAAAATAGAAATCAGCTTTTTAAAATAATGACGTTGCAAATTCAAAACAAAAGTAAAATTTGACCTTCCGACAATAAACTGATCTTTTGTAATGCAAAGACTGTCCGTAACTCTAAAATAAATATTTTTTGCCACATTCTCCAGTCCGGTATGCGTTCCGTAAAAATAATGCGTAACCTCCTTCAAAGAAGGAAATTCGGAGCCTGCTAAACTTGCATTATCTAAAATTCCTACATATTCCAACGCTTTAAGCTGAACTTTTGAAGAACCCAGTATTCTTCCGCTGACTCTCTTTAAATGATCAAATCTATTATGAGTATATGCATGAATGTCTAAATCTCCGCCAATTTCAACAATATTCGGGGCCGAAATCTGATAGGTACAAAACGTACTTTTTATCTTTTCCAGTGCATTTAAGTAACAGGTTTCCGAACCATGATTTTTCAATGCTCCGTTTATTTCTTTCAATACAGGAAAAGAAGCTCCGGACCGATGATTGATCATAATTCCGCCAGAGATTTCCAAAGCAGAGAAGTTAACATACGAACCATTTTCAAGATGAATGGTGCCCGTCATTTCCTGAAGTTCAGGAAAAGAAAGTTTTGCCCGCACAAGGCGAAGATTACCTGTCATTTTTTTCAGCACAGGGAAATCATGGGTACATTCATCGGCTAAAGAATCTGTGATTTCTATTTTAAGCCCTCCATGAACGAATTCCAGATTCGGAAAGGAAATATCTTTACCAAAAATGTTGATTCTTCCGCGGATTTCCTGATGCGGTATCATAATATGATCTCCGAAAATATCAATATTAAAGATTCCGTCTTTTGGAAGATTTTTAATTTCATACTGATGGTTTATCGGGATAACGACTCTTCCCTGTACCAACTTTTTACTTTTTGCATACACGGCAGCATTTTTCAATTCAATACTTCCTCCTATTGTTGCTAAGTTTTTAAAGCTGAAATCAACAATACATTTAAAATTACCTCTTACTTTTTCCAGCCGATCCAACATTGCAGGGCAATGCATCGTAAAATTTTCTTCTACCATTTTCAGCTCCGGAAAAGAACAGTCGGGAGCATCTATGGAGAGATTCCCTTTTACAGTCTCAAGATTCGGAAAATTGCAGCCTTCCCCTCTCAACACGAGATTTCCTTTAATTTCAGTACAATTAAAGGTTGTGTTTTTAGCATAAATTTCTATGGATGCATTCTCATCAAAAACAGCTTCCGTGAAGTCTTTTACGGAAAATATTTTATATCGTTGTATGGGTTTAGTCGTATGCATTTTCTATCAGTCTTGTTATGGGGTTATATTCCTGCTGGATATATTTTACAAAACATTCGCTTTGGATTCGGAGCGTTTTGTGTTCGTTATGCGTGATAAAAGAATCCTCTGAAGTAATGAATGTTTCCGTTACTCCGTTTTTATCATAAATACTGTAATTTTTAGCTTTCAGCATATGCTGGTTACTTGTTTTTTCAAGACAGTAAGTTTTAAAATCTTTGGTGAATTCTGAGAAGTTTTCAATTGGATTATGATTATTAACCGGTCTTTTTCTTTCAGTTCTGGTTAATTCTTTTTCTTTTTTTTCAGGCTTTTCCAACGTTTTTTCTACAGTTTGGGGAACAGGTTTTGGCAAAGTTTCCAAAATGACTTCTTCTGTTTTATGTACCAAAGGTTTAGATGTTTCAGGAAGCTTTTCAACAACCGGTCTTTCTTTCCACTGCATCGGAACAGGGGTATATACTTCATCAATAATTCCGAAAAAAACTAATACTTTTTTTAACATGGCTTTTATTTTTAAGATAAAGCAAAAGAAGGTCGGGATCGAACCGACAACTTATTCGGTCGGAATATATTTTTCCGGATTAAACTACAACTTTTGTCTTATGTATTCATTGTGAAATGGGCAGGATTCGAACCTGCAGCCTCTGACTTGGAAGGTCAGCGCTCTTCTATTGAGCTACCATTTCCGTTTTGGGAGACAAGCAGGACTCGAACCCGCAACTCATTTTAGAAGAATGTATTTTTCCATTTTTATTACTATTGTCTCCATTTTGGGAGCGCAGCAGGACTCGAACCTGAATTTCCGGCACGATAAGCCGGTGTCCTTCCATTTAGACGATGCGCTCTTAGAAACGTGCGGGACTCGAACCCACGACCTCCGCCGCGACATGGCGGTATTCTTCCTGCTGAACTCACGCTTTCTATTTGGAAACTCAATAGGGCTCGAACCTGTAATTTTGCATAGAAAGTGCAATGTTTTTCCAGTTACAACTATGAGTTTCTTTCTAAAAAGTACAGGACTTGAACCCGTGACCTTCTGGGCGTCAACCAGATGCTCTTCCTCTGAGCTAACTTTTTATATTTTACCAGTCATTAATTTTATAATTTTTCAATAAAACTCCGCTGAAATAATTTCCGTTGATTCCTTCCACAATAGGATGCAGAATTCTCGCAGCTCCGTCTACAGAATCCAGCGGCGGAATGTATCCCTGCTCAAATTGTTTCTTTCTTAAACTTTCCTTCGCACCTGTAGAAATCCATCCTACATCTACTGCCGTCATATAAATCTGATCTTTTTCAAATTCTTTAGCAGAAGTAAGCGTCATCATATTCAAAGCTGCTTTCGTCATATTGGTATGCGGATGAAACATCGTTTTGTTGTTATAGCTGAAAATACCTTCTGAAGATGTTACATTAACGATGAATTTTTCTTTGAAAGAAGAAGCCTTCATTAAAGGTTTTAACTCTTTGATCAGAAAATACGGCGCAATGTGATTGATTAAATTCACCTCAACCAATTCGTACATCGAAATCTCTTCCAGAGTGGAATTCCAGCTTGTTTTATCACGATTATCCACCGGTTGTCCGAAACGCGTTAAAGCGACATTTGTTTCTTCATTCTGCGCATATTCCAATTTTCCGACCTCTGCGGAAATGGGGGTTGCGTTCGGAATCAATTTATGATTATTTTTAAACTCAACGAGCATTTCGTTTTCACGTCTGATGATCGGAAGGTAATACTGATCGGGATATTTAATCGTCTGTGCCGCATTATTGATGAGAATATCAAGCGTTTCAAATTTCGACTGATAAAAGTCTATAAATTCCTGAATTGCCTTCAGATTTCTGAGATCGAGACCATACACCCAAAGTCTGTCTTTCCATTCTTCATAATCTGCTTCCTGCTGCAAAGTTTCCAGTGCCAAAGCCGGAAAACGGGTCGTCAAAACCAAATTGGCACCATTTCTCAGGAGCTTTAAAGCCGTTGCGAAACCTACCTTTACACGTCCTCCGGTTAAGATGACATTCCGTCCCGCTAAATCTGCCGAAAGAAAACGTTTTTCATAATTTTCATCCGCACATTTCGGGCATAATCTGGTGTAAAAGGAATGGGCATACTGATAACTCTGGTTACAGCAGTAGCAGTTTTTGGGAATCTGTAATCTGGTGAGTTGGGTATCATTTTTTTCATCATCATAAAAAGCAGAAACTCCCGCCAAAGCTTTTTTCATCAGTACAGATTCTGAATTAATTTCAAGATCGTGCGTTTTCATCTTAGAATAACTTTCCAGACGGTTTTGTTTTTTGGCGTTCTTATGAATTTTCGTGATCAACCCGGAAAAAGTTTGGTTGTCCGGATTTAGAAATGGCTCATCTTTCAGGGCTTTTAATACCTTGAGACATGATTCCCATTCGTTTTGCGTAAAGTTTTGGTTAGAAAAATCCATTGCTTTTTATTTTACGCTTACAAAATTATCTGCGTAATGCGCAATGTTTTTACGTAGAGATAAAAATTTTTAAATCATTAAGTTTTTTTAAATTCTGATTATCCTCAATATGCTGTAACTAAATGTTGTTTGCTGTAATCATTATTTTTTTACCACAACGTACACTAAGGTTATCCACAAAGTTCACAAGTATTGTGTTCTTGTGAAACCTCTGGTGTTCTTCGTGATTAAAATTCAAGTATGATAAATAACGGATATTCAATTTTAAATATATAAGTTTAGTTAAGATTAAATCATTCTGATTTTGTTGTTTGCTGTAATCATTATTTTTTTACCACAACTTACACTAAGGTTATCCACAAAGCTCACAACTATTGT
>NZ_QEHP01000125.1:72507-73711 GCF_003094695.1 Chryseobacterium sp. HMWF035
GAGTTAAGATTAAATCATTCTGATTTTGTTGTTTGCTGTAATCATTATTTTTTTACCACAACTTACACTAAGGTTATCCACAAAGCTCACAACTATTGTGTTCCTTGTGGAAGCCTTTGGTGTTCTTCGTGGTTAAAATTCAAGTATGATAAATAACGGATATTCAATTTTAAATAGATAAGTTCAGTTAAGATTAAATCATTCTGATTTTGTTGTTTGCTGTAATCATTATTTTTTTACCACAACGTACACTAAGGTTATCCACAAAGCTCACAACTATTGTGTTCCTTGTGAAACCTTTGGTGTTCTTCGTGGTTAAAATTCAAGTATGCTAAATAACGGATATTCAATTCTAAATAGATATGTTCAGTTAAGATTAAATCATTTTGATTTTAAGGTTTATAGTAAGAGACTTAATGACATATTAAATGATTCAAAAACTTATTGTAAAGAATTTTCGTCATTAATAAAAAACTCCAGAAAGCCGATCAAATGTTTTCCGCCGTGGCTCCAGCGGATTCCGTGACCTTCTTTTTCCCTGACTTCAAAAACCAGTTCGTGTTTATAATGAAAGAAAACATTCCACCATGTAGTGTGGTCGAGAATGTAATTGATTTTCTCCATCACTTTTTGCTGTTTCTGCTGATTATTTCCTTTTACTTCGCCCCAGAAACTGTCATTCAGCCGACCGACGTGTTTTTCCCACGCTCTCTGTGCAATGGTAATTTCGCTGTTGAAAGGCTTTTCGCAGGCTTCGATCAGTAAACTTTTTAAAGGCGGAACGGCGTTTTCATCACGAAGACTTGCCGAAGTGATGCGTTGTCCTAAAATATTCAGCCAATGTTCGAAAGGAATTTCCTCAAGCTGTTTAGCTTTAACCTCATCAGGATTTTCAGATTCAAAAATAGTAATGAACATATTGAAACTTTCATCACGGTCGATTTTAATTTCTTCATTAAAATAGGGCAGATCCCAATCTAAATTCTGATTTTTAAATTTCTGAATATTTTCATGTAAATTTTCAAGATGTTCTTCGGCTAGAATGGCGTGATATTTTTCTTTCCATTCCGCAGAAAATAATGATGTATATTTTTGAAATAATTGCATGGTTTTTATTTTTAAAACACGAATAACGCTAATGTCTTTCACAAATATCACAATAAATTATTTATGCGACTTATATTCTTTAAACACTAATAAGTAC
>NZ_QEHP01000126.1:0-11956 GCF_003094695.1 Chryseobacterium sp. HMWF035
TGATCTCCACCAGTGCTTTTGTCCTCTTCGGATTAACGTGCATAATTTATTAAAATATATCCTGAATTTCACCAACTATTTTTCAGTACATTACCTTTCTTTAAAACCTGCTTCAGAAAGCTGTATTCCTTTTCGCTCATTGATTTTCTGGGAAACATATAGCTGTATTTTCCTTCAACGGTAATGAATTCATTATTGCTGTCAAAATAAGTAAAATCTTTCCATTCGCTGGTTTCTTTTTCGCCATCGATATTTACGGTAAAGAAATTTTCATCAAACCGGATTTCGTAGATTTTACAGTTTTCAAGCTTATTCAAGTAATTATTAACCTGCTTTTTCCATCTCGAAACTTTGTTGATGCTTACAGAAAGAAAAACCGCACACAGCAAAAACAAAAAACTTACAAAATATAAAATTCCCGCTTTTTCTTTGGTAAAATCATTTCTGAAAACAAAAACGATCAGTAAAATAACAGCAATCACAATCGTTGTAATCGTTTTTCCTCTGGTAGTTGATGAAAAAAACAAACTTCCCTGATTTCCGCTGAAATATATTTCTTCGAAGTCTTTCCTTTTAGGCTTTAAAACAATACTTTTCTCTTCATTCATAAACAGTAATTTCTGATGCAAAGCTAAATGAAAAATTTAATTAAATGATGATCTCTTTATTGATCTATTGTTTTTTCACAACTCCAAAACATCAATCATCAATCATGATGCTTCAGCTATCAACTAAATTACCCATCCTCATATTTATCTGCAATTGCAGAAAGTTTATTCATCAGTTCACGGTTCCTCTGTCTCAGATCATCCATTTTTTTCAGCATTTCATGGATCACTTCCAGACCCGGAAGATTGATTTCCAGATCATAATGCCAGTTGGTAAACCGCTCAAACGTGGGCAAATCTTCATACATCACATAACGGATTTCGTTTTCTGTATGAATATTGAGCAATCCGGAATTCACCAGTTCATCAAAAAAAGTAATTTCTACATTGTATATTTTTACGAGTTCTTCCCTCGATATTCTTTCACTCATGGCTTAGGAATTTTTAAGTTGTTCAAAAAGTTCTTTCTGCTTTTCAGTTAAATTTGTCGGTAATTTCACTTCATAGGTCACAAAAAGATCACCGAATTCTCCCTCCTTCTTGTACACCGGAAAGCCTTTTCCTTTCAGTCTTACTGTTGTTCCGTTCTGTGTTTCAGGTTTTACTTTCAGATTTACACTTCCGTTCAGCGTGTTTACTTTTACGTCACCGCCTAAAACTGCAGTGTACAGATCAATCAAAACTTTAGATTTCAGATCATTGCCGGTTCTTTCAAAATTCGGATCAGGAGTGATATTGAAAGTAATGTATAAATCTCCATTTGGACCGCCATTGAAACCGGGATTTCCGTGCCCTTTTAATTTAATCTGCTGACCGTCATACACTCCTGCCGGAATCGTAATTCTTACTTTTTTGCCATTGATATCAAAAGTCTGAGGATGTGTTGTTGCGGCATCTCTCAAGGTTAAAGTTAATTCTGCCTGAATATCCTGTCCTTTAAATTTTCCCGACGCACTTCCCCTTGAATTTCTTCCGAAACCTCCTCCTGCTCCGCCAAACATACTCTGGAAAAAATCTGAAAAATCTTCCCCGTCGCCGAAATCCGCTTCCGAAAATCCGCCTCCGAAGTTTCCTCCCTGGTTTTGATATTGTCTTTGCTGCTGTTGCTGGGCTTTTTCATATTCTTCGCCATGCTTCCAGTGTTCTCCGTATTTATCGTACTTTTCACGGTTTTCGGGATTGCTCAGAACTTCATTGGCTTCATTCAGCTCTTTGAATTGTCTTTCGGCTTCCTTGTCATCAGGATTGAGATCGGGATGTAATTTTCTTGCGAGTTTCCGATATGCCTTTTTGATATCTTCCTGCGTTGCGTTCTTGTCTACGCCTAAAATTTTATAGTAATCTATATAAGCCATAGAAACGATGTTTACTCAAATTTAAGGATTTTATGACTGAATTTTATATAACGGAATGTTAAAAATTAAGCTATCTTTGGTTAAAAAGCAACGCATGAAAGAAGTGTTGAAAACCTACTCCGGAATTTTACTTTTACTGTTGGGAATCTCTGTCGGAAGCATCATCGGAATTGTTGCTCCCGATATTGTGGATTATATAAAACCTTTGGGAGAAATCTTCCTGAACCTGCTGTTTGTAAGTGTAGTTCCGCTGGTTTTCTTTGCCGTTTCCAATTCTATTGCTTCGTTAGAGCAGCAGTCTAAATTTGGAAAGATAATGGTAACTATGGCTTTTACCTTTCTGTTTTTTATTTTAACTGCAGCCGTTTTCACGATTTGTGCCGTTTATCTTTTTCCGGTTTCCGGAGTTTCGGGAAGTTCTGAAATTGTGGAGGAAGCCACGAGCAATGACAGTTGGGGAAACAGAATCGTAGGATTTTTTACGGTAGGAGAATTTACGCAGCTTTTTTCAAGACAAAATATGCTGGCTCTTTTAATTTTTGCTTTCATGACGGGATTTTCAGCCAGAAAAGCGGGAGAAAAAGGACAGGCTTTCCGCTCATTTATCGCTTCGGGTTATGAAGTGATGAAGGAACTGCTTCTGTTGATTATGAAAGTTGCCCCGATTGGTTTGGGCGCTTATTTTGCGTATCAGGTGGCGACTTTGGGACCTCAGCTTTTCGGATTTTATGCGAAACCTTTAGGATTGTATTATATTGCAGGAGTAGTCTATTTTCTGGTCTTTTTTTCGCTGTATGCTTTTATGGCAAAAGGACAGAACGGGGTTAAAAGTTTCTGGACAAATGCTATTTTCCCCACTTTAACCGCTTTGAGTACCTGCAGCAGTTTCGCCACGATGCCTGCTAATTTACTTGCAGCTTCAAAAATCGGAATTTCAAGCCAGATTTCAAATATTGTGATCCCGATTGGGACAACCTTACATAAAAACGGTTCTTCCATGTCGTCGATCATTAAGATTTATGTGGCATTCTTAATCATCGGAAGAGATTTTTTTGATCCCATGAATCTTCTTTTAGCTTTGGGAATTACTGTTTTTGTAAGCATTGTTGCGGGAGGAATTCCGAACGGAGGATATATTGGAGAAATGTTGATGATTTCCGTTTACAAATTACCACAGGAAGCAATTCCGGCAGTGATGATTATCGGAACTCTGGTTGATCCTTTGGCAACGGTTTTAAATGCAGTCGGACAATTGGTAGCTTCTATGTTTGTGAGTAGGTTTGTGAAGGTTTGATTTTTTTGTACCTAACACAAATTGCACGAATGTTTTTTAACGAATTGCACGAATAATATTTAACTTAAACATCTGCGTCATCTGCTAAATCTGCATGAGACTTTATGTTTTTTTATCTCGCAGATTGTGCCGATTGAGCAGATTTTTATTCACTGCGTTTCACCGGTTCTAAATTCTCCAGTTCTTCCGGCGTGAAAAGTCTGTAAATGACTTTGAATGTTTTTCCCAGAGGCGTTTCTAAAGAAAATCCGCCCGGTCCGAAGCCATCGACAACATCGAGTGTAAAATGTGAATATTTCCAGTATTCGAAGAGATCACGGTCGATCCAGAATTCATGGTTGTTAATGGTTCCGATCATCGCATCGTTCATTCTTGGGTAAAATCCCCCTTTTTCAAAACACTGCGGCTGCGTTCCTTCACAGCAGCCTCCTGCCTGATAAAACATCAGGTCACCATATTTTTTTTCCAGTTCCCAAATGACTTCCAGAGCTTTTTCGGTTGCTGAAAGTCTTGCTATTTTTGTTTGCATTTTTTTTATTTTTATTGAATTAAAGGTGTACGAACACAGTTCAGAAGTGAAGTAAAAAATCTTTATAAATAAGGTTTAGATTCTTCCTTCGTCAGAATGACAACATTTTCGGTATTTCTGAATGTCATTATCTCTTCTTTGATCCATTCGTAAAAATCATGTTCTTAACGCCTCCGTTTCCTATGTTATTATTTTTCTTACATAAAGTTAAAAAGTTTCGGCGAAATTTCATTTCGCCGAAACCTTAAATTCTGTTTAATTCGAACTTCCTGCAATATCGAGAACAATTCTGCCATCGATCTGCCCCTTCTTCATTTTGTCGAAAACATCATTAATATCTTCTAATTTTGCCGCGGTTACCGTTGCTTTTACCAGTCCTTCATTTGCAAAATCCAGTGCTTCCTGAAGATCTTTTCGAGTTCCTACGATGGAACCGCGCACCGTGATTCTTTTTAATACGGTTTCAAAAATCGGAAGTTCAAATGATCCCGGCGGAAGACCGTTTAACGCGATTGTCCCTTTTCTTCTCAGGACATCAATTCCCTGTTTGAAGGCAATCGGAGATACTGCTGTTATTAATGCACCGTGCATTCCTCCAACCTCTTTATGAAGGTATTCTCCGGGATCTGTTGTTTTGGCATTCACGACCAGATCTGCGCCTAATTTTTTAGCCAGATCCAGTTTATCATCTGCAACATCAATAGCGGCGACATGCATTCCCATTGCTTTTGCATACTGAACAGCAACGTGTCCCAATCCACCGATTCCTGAAATGGCAACCCATTCTCCCGGTTTTGTTTCCGTTTCCTTTAAACCTTTATATACGGTGACTCCCGCACAAAGAATCGGCGCAATTTCTAAAAAGTTAACATCCGGTTTCAGATGTCCTACATATCGTGAATCTGCAATGACATATTCGGCAAAACCTCCATCAACGCTGTATCCTCCGTTTTTCTGTGCTTCGCAAAGTGTTTCCCAGCCTGTGATACAATAATCGCAGCATCCGCAAGCGGAATAGAGCCACGGAACTCCCACTGCATCTCCTTCTTTTACAAAAGCTTCAGGACCACATGCAACCACGATCCCTACTCCTTCATGTCCCGGAATTAAAGGCATTTTCGGTTTTGCAGGCCAATCGCCGTCCACTGCATGTAAATCTGTGTGACAAACACCACAAGCGATTACTTTTACGAGTACTTCATATCTTCCGGGTTCTCTTACGGGAACTTCTTCTATTTTCAGGGGTTGTCCATAGCCTTGAACAACTGCTGCTTTCATTGTTTTTGGAATCATTATTTATTTTTTTGAGTTGGTTTTAAGTTTAGTCTGTTTTTTTAAATTCCTGATACGGGTCTAAATGACATGAAAATTCCTGCTCACCCGAAAATTCCGGATCAGGACGAATGGTTGTTCGCGTGAGGGATAGGAAGGGCGGCGAGGAACGAGCCGGTGCGGAGTGAAACGGAGCACCGAAACGAAGTGGAGCCCTGAATAGCCCGACCGTTTTTCCCCGTTGCCGAGACGGGGAAAACGGGCACGCCCTAATATTTAAGATTAAAAGAAACCTAGTTTGTTTTTGTTGTAGGAAATCAGCATATTTTTGGTCTGGCGGTAATGATCCAGCATCATTTTGTGATTTTCGCGACCGATTCCCGACTGTTTGTATCCTCCGAAAGGTGCTCCTGCAGGATATGCATGATACTGGTTTACCCAAACTCTTCCTGCTTCAATATGACGCGGAATTTTATAAAGCTGATGCGCATCTCTTGTCCATACTCCCGCTCCAAGACCGTAAATGGTGTCGTTTGCGATTTTTAATGCTTCTTCTTCGTCTTTGAAGGTGGTGAATGCCAGAACAGGTCCGAAAATTTCTTCCTGGAAGATTCTCATTCTGTTGTTTCCTTTAAAGATGGTCGGCTGAATATAATATCCGTTTTCCAGACCTTCTCCAACGTGATTTACATCGCCTCCGACAAGCACTTCTGCACCTTCTTCTTTTCCTAATTTGATATAAGAAAGGATTTTGTCTTTCTGAATCTGTGAAGCCTGTGCTCCCATCATTACGGTTTTGTCTAAAGGGTTTCCGACTTTGATGGCTTTTACTCTTTCAATCACTTTGGCAATGAAAGCATCTGCGATATCTTCCTGAACCAGTAATCTTGACGGACAGGTACAGATTTCACCCTGATTCAAAGCAAAAAGAACTGCGCCTTCGATGGCTTTATCTAAAAATTCGTCGTCTGCATCCATTACCGAATTGAAGAAAACGTTTGGAGACTTTCCTCCTAATTCTAACGTTACCGGGATTATATTTTCTGTTGCGTACTGCATAACAAGTCTACCGGTTGCTGTAGAACCAGTAAAGGCTGCTTTTGCTACTTTCGGGTTGGTTACCAAAGCTCTTCCCAGTTCTGCTCCGAAACCGTTCACAATGTTTACCACTCCTGCCGGAAGTAAATCGCCGATGAGTTCCATAAGAACCATAATGGAAATCGGAGTACTTTCTGCAGGTTTTAAAACGACGCAGTTTCCTGCTGCCAAAGCCGGAGCTAATTTCCAGACTGCCATTAAGATCGGGAAGTTCCACGGAATGATCTGTGCGATTACTCCAAGCGGTTCGTGAACGATTAATGAAACGGTATCTTTATCCAGTTCGTTGTGAGAACCTTCTTCCGCTCTGATAACGGACGCAAAATATCTGAAATGATCGATCGCCAAAGGAATATCTGCGGCTAAAGTTTCTCTTACCGCCTTACCGTTATCGATGGTTTCAACGGTTGCGATGTATTCTAAATTCTGCTCGATCCTGTCGGCAATTTTGTTTAAAATGATGCTTCTTTCTGTGGAAGAAGTGTTTTTCCATGTTTGGAATGCTTTTTCGGCCGCATTTACCGCCAGTTCAAGATCTTCTTTGGATGAATGCGCTGCCTGTGTGAAATTTTTACCGTCAATGGGGGAAACTACATCGAAGTACTGTCCGTTGACCGGAGCTGTAAATTGCCCGTTGATGTAGTTGTCATATCTTTTTTTAAATTCAGGCCACTGTAGTAATGTGTCTGATTGTTGTTGTGTTGTAGTGCTCATATTCGTACAATTTTAATTTTTATTTATTGCCAAATTACACTTCCCTTAGAGATTCGGATAGCACAATCGTACAAAAAAACTTCAAAATCGTGCAGACGTAGAATTTTATTATTTCATTAACAGTATTGTAAGCCGATTATTTTCTATATTTGAGTAAACAGGCTATTAAAAATGTTTAGAAATGAACAATAACAAGATTTTATTAGAAACTCCTGAATTGAAAAGGGAAAACCAGCTTATGCACTTGGTTGAAAATCAGACAAAATTCAATCTAAACAATTGTGAATTCAGCATCTACGAAACGCATAAGGCTGCTTTCGATGTAAAACTGCATTTTGAAACGATTGCATTCACGGCAATGCTTCGCGGGAAAAAGCATATGAAAATAGATCATAAAACGGGCTATTTTGATTATTTTCCGGGAGAAAGTGTTTTGGTTTCGCCGGGAGAAACGATGGTGATCGATTTTCCGGAAGCGGATGAAACGCCTTCCCAGTGTATTTCTATTAGCCTGAATCCTGAATTTATAGAGAATTCTCTCAATCACCTCAATTATCATCTTCCAAAGGTGGATGAAACTTCGCAATGGAATATTGAACTGGATGAGTATTTTCTGTTTAATAATCAGTCTCTGGCTTCGGCAACGAATAATATCATGAGAATTGCGATGGACGATAATTCACAAAAGGATATTATGGCAGATTTTGCTTTGAAGGAACTTCTGATCCGTCTGATGCAGACGCAGGCAAGAAGCATGGTGGAAAAAAATATTGTTAAAAACAAATCCAGAATAGGTTTTGCCGTAGATTATATTAAGAAAAACCTTCATCAGAAATTATCGATAGACAGCATTGCAAAAATGGCGTATGTAAGTAAATCCAATTTCTTTAAAATGTTTAAAGACGAACTGGGAACTTCTCCGAATGAGTTTATTTTGCAGGAAAGAATCAATCGGGCAAAAGAACTTTTGGCGAACCAGAACAGCATTAAAGAAACGGCTTATCAGACAGGGTTTTCGGATGCGAATTATTTTACACGAGTATTTAAGCAATTAGTGGGAGTAACGCCGAAGAGCTATCAGGATAAAATCGGGCTTTGGGATTAATTTTAATATCTATCTTCATAACAAGATAATTGATACGTATACTTATCAAAATCAGGATAGATTTCTTCCGTTAAAAATGGTCTCAATTTTTGAATTTGATTTTCATTAAGATCATAACAATTATATATTTCATGTGGAAAATCATCTTTTGATAACACCAAATCATCCAAAGTTGCTAAAATTTCTTCTGGAGAAATATTTAGAATATATTCTCTGTTAAGATATTCATCCGATTGATTAAATTCTTCAATAACTCTTTCTATTTTCACGCTATAATAAAAAAACACCCCAAAGATAGAGTGTTTTTCATTAAGTTTTTATTTTTGATAATCATAATATCTCGCTCCTTTCAAAACAGGATTTTCCAATTCCACAGATTTCAGTCCGAAACCTTTATAATTTTCATTAACAGAATTTTGCAGTTGTTTTCTGTGTAGTTTTTCATAAGTCTCAAAATCAATTGCTGTTCTGTTTTTTAAACTTTCAAATAAATTCCATTTTTTGACCACCTTTTTCCAGTTTTCTGAAACTTTTCCGGCAAAAACTTTAGATTTTGATCCGCTTCCGTATCCTAAAAATCCTATTTGTTGTCCTGCCAATTCTTCATTCTCGTTAAAAGAAGTCTGTAAAGCAGAAAGTAAAGCCATAAAAATAGACGCGGTATACATATTTCCGATTTCCGAAGAGGCTCTTTGCGATTTTTCAATTTTATCATTGATAAACTGAATATAACCATCAGATTTTGCCACTGCTTTTTGTTCTTCAGGCGTTTGGTAAGACAAACCGTTTTCTAAGCTGTAAATTTCTGTGAAAACTCTCTTTCCGTGGAAGGCGTAGGGAAGATGGAAGATCAGATATTTCCAGTTTTCGTAAGGTTTATTAAGTCCTGTAATTTCTTTATAATGATCGTAGGCTTCTCTAATTCTGTCCTGATAACACTGGTTGGAATATTGTCCGTCAAAGACGGGTTCATCCGTGAAAATTTCTATTTTTTCCGGAAAACTTTCGGGAGCATTCGTTAAATCTTCTTTTTTGAACTGACGACGCGGCTTGAAAAAGTCAAAGACCGATTCTGTGGCAACTCCCCAGTTGTTTTCAATTTCAATGAGATCAGGTTTTGAAGAAATTAAAACCGAAACTGCTCCTCCACCCTGTGTGTATTCTCCGGAAGAAGCCAGTTCGTATTTTGCGTAATCACTTGCAATGACTACCGCTTTTTTATCAGGATTTGCTCTTACAAAATCTAAAGAATTATGAAGTGCATCTACTGCTCCAATGCACGCAAAAGTCATATCTACCACATCACAGTTTCTGAAAGTTCTTTCTCCGAATTCTTTTTCCAGAACTTTTTCCACCATCTGCATAGCGTAAGAAGCGGTTGGTTTAGCGGCATCCAAAGCGCTTTCTGTTCCTAAATAAATTCTTGATATTTCTTTCGGATTAATGTTATAATCCTTTATGAGTTTAAGTAATGCTTCTGCTGCGAAAGTTGCGGCATCTTCATGAACATCGGGAAAGCCCATTTTATGCAATCCCAATCCTTTTTCGAGTTTTGCAGGTTCGATTCCTCTTTTTTCTGCTAAATCTTTAATTTCCAAATATAATGAAGGCACATAATAGCTTGCTGCCTCAATTCCAAAAGTCATATTTCTTAATTTTCACACGAATTTAGAAAATGTAAACGTTTAATCATATATGATTTTTAGCAATTATTGAAAATTTATTCAGAATATGATAAAATTCAGGAAAATTATATTTTTTAAATTCTAAGATCGGGATTTTAAAAGTTTGTGATTATTGATCCTCAAACTCATTATTTTTCAACAGTTCTGCCAAGACTTTTTTTGCACGCATAACACGGACCTTTGTATTGGCAACAGAAATGCCTAATTCTTCAGCAATTTCTTTGATGCTTTTTTCCTCGAAAAATCTTAAACGAATGATTTCCTGATAATTGACATCTAAAGATTCTATTGTTTTGATGATTTTCTTCTGTTCTTCTTCGGAAATCATCAATTCTTCAGGAGATTTGGCATACTGGTTTTTTACCTCATCCAAATTTTCTGTAGGATCCTGATTTTCGCGGCTTTTTTTTCTCCAAAAATCGATGATGGTATTTTGAGCAATAGTTAAAATCCATGTTTTAAACTGAAAATGAGGATCAAACATATCCAGCTTTGATAAAACTTTTGAAAAAACATTTACGGTGATTTCGTCTGCATCATTTTCGTCGTGAACTTTTTTCATTACAAAAGAAAAAACATCAACCCAAAAAATGTTGATGAGCCTGGTCTGCGCTTTCTGGTCTTTTTCCTTCGCTTTCTGAATGAGAGGAAATAATTGTTCGTCGTTCATTACTAACAAATATAATTGATTTTAGCTGAAAATACAATGCAGGAGATCAAATGATTTTTTCTGTACAATTTGTATTCCGACTGAGGTTTAGCCCTGATCGCAGCATTTGTCTGAGCTCATTTTGTTTGATTTTGGTTTCGGCGGCTTTGCCGCCGAAACCAAAATCAAACAAAATAGCGAGTGCGGAGAGCAGGAAACAGCTCCTAAAAAAATCAACCTGTTTTTCATCCTGAATTGAAAGTTTCTGTCTTCGCCTTATTCCCCTGAAATGATTATCTTTGCACATTAAATTTTAAAGCAGAAAATAATGAACTCTTTTATTGAAGAACTGAAATGGCGAGGGCTTTTTGCCGACATGATGCCCGGAACGGACGAACAACTGGATAAGGAAATGACAACAGCTTACATCGGTTTTGATCCTACTGCAGATTCTTTACATATCGGAAGTCTTATTCAGATAAAAATTCTGGCTCATTTTCAGCAGCACGGTCATAAACCGATTGCTTTGGTAGGGGGTGCAACAGGAATGATTGGTGATCCTTCGGGAAAATCTGCAGAAAGAAATCTGCTGGATGAAGATACTTTGCTGCATTATGTAGACTGTCTGAAAAACCAGCTTTCCAGATTTCTGGATTTTTCGGGAAGCGAGCCGAATAAAGCGGAACTGGTGAACAATTACGACTGGATGAAAAATATTTCTTTCCTTGATTTTGCAAAAAATGTCGGGAAAAATATTACCGTCAACTATATGATGGCGAAAGATTCTGTGAAGAAAAGACTTTCCGGAGAAGCAGGTGTTGACGGAATGAGCTTTACTGAGTTTACCTATCAATTGATTCAGGGATACGATTTTTTACATTTATACCAGAATAATGACGTTAAGCTTCAGATGGGCGGTTCTGACCAATGGGGAAATATCACGACCGGTACAGAACTGATCCGCAGAAAAGCACAGGGTGAAGCTTTTGCCTTAACGGTTCCTTTGATCACAAAAGCAGACGGTTCGAAATTCGGAAAGTCTGAAAGCGGAGAAAATTACTGGCTGGATAAAAAGAAAACTTCACCTTATAAATTCTATCAGTTCTGGCTGAATGCAACGGATGAAGATGCGGAAAGATTTATTAAATTCTATACTTTTTTAGGGAAAGAAGAAATTGAAACTTTAATTGAAGAGCATAAAACGGCTCCACACGAAAGAAAACTACAGAAAAAATTAGCTGAGGAAGTTACGGCTTGGGTTCACGGAAAAGATGAATACGAAAAAGCACTGAAAGCTTCTGAAATCCTTTTCGGACGTTCTACGGCTGAAGATCTGGTAAGTCTTGATGAAGAAACATTTCTTGAAGTTTTCGACGGAGTTCCTCAGAAAGAGGTAGCAAAGAATGATGTTTTAGGAGTAAATATTATCGATTTGCTTTCTGAAAAATCAGGGTTTCTAAAGTCTAAAAGTGAAGCAACAAGAGAACTGAAAGGAAATGCTATTTCGGTAAACAAACAGAAAATTAATGATGTTTACACAGCTAATGAAAGTGATCTGATTGACGGTAAGTTTTTACTTTTACAAAAAGGAAAGAAGAGCTATTTTATCGTGAAAGTAATTTAAAAGTTAATAATATAGTATAAATC
>NZ_QEHP01000127.1:0-3168 GCF_003094695.1 Chryseobacterium sp. HMWF035
GTACTGTAATTATTAATCTTATCGCCGTCTATAATGATCATAAAACTATTGCGTTATTGGGTACTTTTAATGATAAGGATTATATTAAATTATCAGGTTCTTCATTTATTATAGACAATGTAATTTGTGAAAATATACAGACTAAAATCTTTGATTTTGAAGGAAGTGATATTCCTTCTATTGAAGAGTTTTTCAGCGGTTTTCGTCCGGAATTGGAAAAGTATCCTATTATCTTTAACTCAAAAAAGCAACTTATAAAGGGTTTTTTCTGGCAACAAAAAAATCGCCTCAAATTCAAGAAGCGATCTTTCTGTTTATAAAATTATATTTTTATTCCTTAACGAATTTTTTGAAATACTTTAACTTAGAATTATCATTAGTAATATCAATAAAATAAGTGCCTTTTAATAATTTTGAGATATCTATTGAAGCAGTATTTATAATAGAAATATTGCTTTCAAACACTAATCTGTTACTTATATCAAATATTTTAATCGTGCTATTTTTCAATTCTTTATTAGCTTTAATGAATAGATTATCCTTGGCAGGGATTGGATAAAGTGTAATATCTTCATTCTTAATTTCGATTATGCTTGAAGAATTATTTTTTGATACATTTGCTCCCGAATTAGCAGATTTATTTTGATTAGGATTAAAATTAAAACAAGTGTTCGTATCTTCTATATAGAAATAATGACTTTTTCCATTTCCTGGCTCCAAAAGTGTATTTGTATCTAAAATTATACTTTTTTTAGCTTTAAATTTAACATTTGCATTCTCTGTAAAACTTTCGTTTTGAATTCTTATAGATTCTGGTGAATTTGTAAGCTCAAAGTCCCATTTTTCAAAGTTTCTATTCTTTATTAATACTTCACCTCCGTTTGCAGGATTCATTTGCCATGCAATTTTTGTAGCTTCACCCGCATCAATTCTTCCTGCACCAAGTTTTCCCAGGTATGGTTGATTCTCCTGAATGTTATCTAGTCGGGCTGAGGTAAGTTTTAAGATTGTTTCAACCTCTTCAGTATTTAAACAACTGTTTGCAGTTAACATCAAACTAACGACTCCTGAAACTTGTGGTGCTGCAATTGATGTTCCGTAAATATGGGTATATTTTGTTCCTTGATTATTGTAATTTGGATCGAATAACGAAACCACATCATAACCTGGAGCTCTCAAATCTACCATATCGTTTGTCTGGTGTCTATCATTATTTACACCTGGACCAATTCCGACACGATCTTCCCAATTGAAAGGAAGTCCTGCACCGGGTCCACAACAGGCAACATTTCCAACTTTTGCAAAACCCACTGATGAAACACTTATGACATGATTATAACTTGCAGGATAAACGTAATTATCAGGACCTCCACAAGTTCCCCCATTTCCGGCAGCAACAACGATAACTGTTCCGTTCTGATGAACTTCGTCAATAACAAGCTGATCTATTGAACTATAACTGCATGAGTTATACCAACTGGCATTTACTACTCTTGCGCCATTTTGTGATAAAACAAGCAAGGTATTCATCATAGCCCCATCATACATATATTTGAATAATACTTTTGAATTAAAGCCAATTCCAGCCATACCAATATTGTTATCTGTAGCTGCTGCGGCAATTCCTGAAACCGAAGTGCCATGCCAATCACTTACATTCGTAAGCATAGTTACTTTTCCTTGTAAGTCTTCATGAGCAGTATTAATTCCACTATCAGAAATCCCAATATTAAAATTTGGATCACCTGTACTATAATCCCATGCAGTTCTGAGATTAATTAATTCAAAATTTCTGTGATGGTAAACAGGATCTATCAAATCATAGTCATTCGGTGTATAAAGTAAGGTTTCTCCTTTATAAGTTTCTTCTGTGTAAGGAAAATATTGTTTATACTTATTTAAGTCATTAATTAAATCTGTACTTTTGGTTTCTAATAAATAAATTGTTCTTAGATAAGGCATTTTTGATGTAGGAAAAGCTTTCTCTAAATTGATGATTCCATGTTTGGAAAGCATATCCCTTACTTGTATATCATTATGTAATATAACGGTTTTTCCATCAACTGTTGTTATTTTTGGAGCATTGTTTTCATCTGGAATTTCAATATAATAAAGTTTACTCTGTCCAAATAAAAATGATCCTGCAAATAATAATATTGGAAGTATTTTATTTTTCATTTTTTTTGACAGTATTTTTAAGTTCTTGAATTTCCTTTTGTTGTTGTATTACATATAATGTTAATTCTTCTATTTTTTTTAACAAAAGAATGTTCATTTCTTTTAATTCAATACCTTCTTTTATTGCTTCATCTGTTGATGGAACCTCAGGAAGATGCTTATTCTTTTTTATGTAATTTTCTAAACTACTCAAATCCATTAATTTATAGCTGTCGTCAAATACATAATCTGCCCAACCATTTGATGATGCTATATCCACTTTTACTTTTTCGGTTCTAATTCCATCTTTTACAAAAAGGCGGTAATCATTACAATCTGCACAGGAACTATTAGGATTAGTACCTAAAAAAAGTTTTCCGTTTGCTCTTAATGACATGATCCATCCATATGCTGCAGGAGTTCCCCATCCAGCTACATCAATGATTCCAGGGTTATTCGGCTGATATTGTGTATATCGAAGAAAAACGAGAGAATTTCCATTGTCATGATTGGCTCCTTCATTTCCTACATAAAAAGTATCGCTTAAAATATTAGTTGAAACTTGGGTTCGCCCCGATACTTTTAGGGCAATATCGTTTGCGGGAGCTCCGGCTAATCCAATATTTCCGCTAGAGTTTATTCTTAATCTTTCTTGATTGTTGGTTTTTAATACGAAATCCTGATTATCAGAAGTTCCAATGTAGTTTGTTCCAGGTGTAGTTCCAGAGTTACCATTTAAATTCCAAGATTGAGCAGCGGAGATTCCATTAATTGCCATGGCAATTAAAATAATTGTTTTTTTCATGATTAAAAGATTATTTTTTTTATTTTGTTATAGTTTTGTAAATCTATACAAATTAAATTACTAAACAATACTAAAATGTTAATTAAAAATAATAAAATCATTAAATTTCTATTATCACTTTATTTATGTTTAATGACATATTATCTCTATACACATCAATATTACAATTCAGATATTGAAGCTTACATGGGATTAGTATATAAAGC
>NZ_QEHP01000128.1:0-1418 GCF_003094695.1 Chryseobacterium sp. HMWF035
GTAATTATCACTTTTTATTGATAAAATTATTACGCTAAATTATTGATTAAATGATATTTATAATTTATAATAAATCACAATTAAGTAGAAATAATAAAATTATATTAAATGAAAAATAATATTATGAATTTTCTATTTCAATTTGAGTTTTTTTCGTCAAAGATTTAAAGACCAATTCATACGACTGATCGATCATTTTCAGAATTAAGTCTTTTTTTAAACCGTCTATAACCACAGAGTTCCAATGGGTTTTGTTCATATGATAAGCGCCTGTAATTTGCGGATGCTGTTCGCGAAGTTCTGCGCTCCATTCCGGATCTGTTTTTACGTTGATTCCGAGAGGCTGTCTTTCAAGACCCATCAATAAAAATACTTTCGTTCCTACTTTTAGCACAAGGGTTTCGTTATCAAAAGGAAAACTTTCGGTTACTCCTTTTTTCGATAAACAATAGTCCAGAATTTCGTTAGCGTCCATTAAATTGGTTTAAAAATTGAGAGTTCAATATTATTAAAATTTTGTAAATTTAGTAGGGAAATTCTTCAATTATTAATTAAAATCAAATTCTTTATGAAAGCTTTAGTTATCGGCGCAACAGGTGCTACAGGAAAAGACCTTGTGAATCAGTTACTTCAGGATAAAGATTTTGAAGAAGTAAATATTTTTGTGAGAAAACCTCTTGAAATTGAAAATGATAAACTTAAGGTGCATATCGTTAATTTTGAAAAACCTGAAGAGTGGAAAAGTGAAGTAAAAGGTGATGTTGCATTTTCCTGTCTCGGAACAACTTTAAAAGCAGCCGGAAGCAAGGAAGCACAAAGAAAAGTAGATTTTGATTATCAGTACGAATTTGCAAAAGCTGCCAAAGAAAATAATGTAGACGATTATATTCTGGTTTCTGCTTACGGAGCGAATCCCCAATCTAAAATTTTCTATTCTAAAATGAAAGGTGAACTGGAGGATGCTGTAAAACAACTCCATTTCAATAAAATAACCATTTTCAAACCGGGAATGCTGGAAAGAAAAGATTCCGACAGAACGGGAGAAGTTTTGGGAAGCCGTATTATTAAATTTGCCAATAAATTAGGACTTTTAGAAAGTCAGAAACCTTTACCGACAGATGTTCTGGCAAAAGCAATGATTAATTCTTCCAAGATTAAAAGCAATGGCTATTCCAGTATAAAATTGGGAAATATTTTTTGTTTTGCGGAGAAGAGTAATGATTAACTTTTGATTTCGACTCTATTTAACTATATTTTAACCAAATAGAGTCGAATACATTTTGAATCAGTTATACAAATTAACCAAACTCTGAATTTAACTTTTTGGCATAATACTGAAAAATAGTTGGTAGAATCCTATCAAAAACTCATTGTTAGGCTGTTTGGAGGAAGTTTTATGAAACGTGTTTCATAAAACT
>NZ_QEHP01000129.1:0-1486 GCF_003094695.1 Chryseobacterium sp. HMWF035
CAAGATTTTCAAATTTTGCAACACTATTAATGTAGAAATCATCCCTTAAATCTGAAGCTACCATTCCGAATTTCTTAAGAAAAACAAGATAAATTTCTCATGAATCCAAATCATTAAAATAGAATAATAAGTCTAAAGCATTTGAAAAATATGATTCATCTTCACTAGAAATATAGTCTTTAGCCAATTGATGTATAAAATGATTCCCTATATTCTTCTCTTGCATTAATTTTACTGCTTCCCAACATAAATAATTATTTTGATCCTCACAACATTTTTTTAGAAATTCTAGTTGATTATGTGTAGATAATAAATCTGTATAGTTTTTTAAAAAATCTTTGTTACCAGGAATATTCTTATTATAAATTATAAATTCTCCTATTTTTTCATAAGTATCTTGTAATTTATTTTTGATAGCATAATTAATATGGTCAGTTAATGTACTGTAATCCATTTCCTCAAAATTAATATTTTGAGTAATTTCTTTATCAAAAACTTCCTTATCGTTGATTTTATTAAATATATATTCTAAATTCTCCTCACCCCTTTCATAAATATTACAATATTTTAGAGTTTTAAGATAAAATTCTTTCGAGTATTCAACATCAAATTCTTTATCAAAAAAATAAAGCATTTTTAAGATGTAATAATGAGTTTTTAATGTAAAATAATCCTCATCTTTTATCGTCAACACATTTTTGAAATCAAAATCTCGCTCAACTTTTAAACTTTCATTTTTGATATATTCTATATGCTCTGGTTTAATTTCAAAACCTTCACTTTTTCTATCTTTAATTTTATTTTTAATTTCATAGAGCAAATTAATTTCGCGCTCAAGATAATTTAAAATTTGTTGCTTTGTTATTCCTGTTCGATTTTTTAATCGATTTTGTATAAATCCAAAAACTGAATTTTGTAAGCCGTGAAAACCAGTTTCTTCATACCATTTCCAACTGATTTCGTGAATTTTATCCCAAGTCATTTTAATAACTTCATTATCTTCAAAAACTTTTGAAATTTCATTTGATAATTTTTCTCTATTAAACAAAATCTCAAAGTTATCTTGAGCAAAGTTTTTTAATTTTTGTCCATTAGAATGAAACTCTTCGGGAGTTGCAAGAAAATCATAAAATACATAGCCTACTTTTGACATTTCAATTTCTAAAAGTTTAGCTATTTCAAAATTGTAATGAGAGATATGATTTCGAAAATTATCAATTTTAATATTTTCTTTTAGTTTTATTTTATTTTGTAAATATTGTCCCACAAAATAATTAACACTTTTTTCACTAATGCACAACGATAAAATATGATTGGTTGAAGATGAAATTCCAAATTTATCAAGTAAGTGATTGAACAAAGGATGTTTTTCACCTCCCTCTACAACCAATTTTATAAATAAATTATCTCTGTAAAATATATGACTATCTTTAACTAAAATGTAATCTACTAAATCAAATAGAAATTTTTCATCACTCTTAATAAT
>NZ_QEHP01000130.1:0-1518 GCF_003094695.1 Chryseobacterium sp. HMWF035
ACAATTATGAATACATATCCATTAGTAAAGTTTTCCTTTGAAGTAGACTGGGGCGGAACGAACATCGGTTTTCAGGAAGTTTCGGGATTAAGCATCGAGCGCGATATCATTGAATACAGACAGGGAGCAAGCCCGGATTTCAGCAAGATCAAAATGCCGGGAATGGCAAAATTCGGAAACATCACTTTAAAAAGAGGAACTTTCAAAGGTGATAACGATTATTTCGAATGGTTGCAGACCGTTCAGATGAACACGGTAGAAAGAAGATCCATCACGATTTCTCTTTTAGACGAGAACGGCGCACCTGCGGTAACATGGAAAGTGAAAAATGCCTTCCCATTGAAATTACAGTCAACCGATCTGAAAGCTGAAGGTAATGAGGTAGCAATCGAAACTTTGGAGATTGCGCACGAAGGTTTAACTATTGAACATAACTAAATATTAATTTTAAATTTTTAACAAAATGAATTACAAAACACCAGGTGTTTACGTGGAGGAACTGGCAAAATTTCCGCCTTCCGTAGCACAAGTAGAAACAGCGATCCCTGCTTTCATCGGATATACAGAAAAAGGACCAAAAAATGAGCCGACAAGAATTTCTTCTCTATTAGAATATGAGGCTGTTTTTGGTAAAGGAAAAAACGAAGGTAAAGAGATCAAAATTTCTGTTAAAGACAATACCGTCTCTACCACTTTTGATACCACTAAATTAGGTAAATTCAAAATGTACCATGCTATGCAAATGTATTTTGCAAACGGTGGCGGTCCATGTTATATTGTTTCTGTTGGAGTAGCTTCAGGATATCCTACAAAAGTATTAAAAAGCGAATTAGAAACAGGACTTAAGACTCTTGAAAAAGAAGATGAGCCTACGCTAATCGTTTTTCCGGATGCAGAATCTTTACCAGCATTAGAGGCTTACGGTTTGTATGGATTGGCTTTGAATCATGCAGAGGAAATGAAAGACAGGTTTGTTATTATGGACGTTCTTGGAGATTCTGCTAATATAGTTAAGGACTTTAGAGATAATGTAACTTCAGGACAAAGCGGAGAGCGTTTGAAATATGGAGCTGCTTATTATCCGAAATTGGAAACTGTTTTAACGCATAGCTTTGAAGATGAAGATGTTAAAATTACAAGTTTTGAAGAAAAAGATGACTCAGGAAATGTTTTGTCTCTTCCAAATGGCTATGTAGACAATTTAAAATGGCTAAAATCAAACAGAACAGAGCTGTATAATAAGGCTAAAGCAGCAATCGAATCTGAAAGAGTAGTAATGGCTCCGTCCTCAGCAGTTGCGGGTGTGTATGCAAAAGTAGACAGCACTTCCGGAGTATTCAAAGCGCCTGCTAATGTTGGACTTAGCTATGTAGTGGCTCCTACAGTAAAAGTTTCTCACGAAGATCAGATGACTCTTAATGTAGATCCAGCTTCAGGAAAATCCATCAACGTTATCAGATCTTTTACAGGAAAAGGCACATTGGTTTGGGGCGCAAGAACGCTTGACGGCAACAGCAA
>NZ_QEHP01000131.1:0-33390 GCF_003094695.1 Chryseobacterium sp. HMWF035
AAAAGTTTTATGAAACACGTTTCATAAAACTTCCTCCAAACAGCCTAACAATGAGTTTTTGATAGGATTCTACCAACTATTTTTCAGTATTATGCCATTTTTCATAATAAGTTAATTGAATCTTATTGTCTCTTATTTCCAAAATTCCTTTTTGGGGATGTTGGAAATATAATTTGAGATGGTTGTCTGCTTTTAAGAGCTTCAGTCCATCAATAATATTTTTTGAAACATGATTTAATTTTTACTTCAAATACGGAAGATTTATTCTTGCAGTTGATTAATGATAGTAACAATAAAACATAAGATAGTTTTCTCATTGACCTGAGTAATTAAGGATTTTCTTTCGCAATTTCCTCATGGTGCTTCAGGTACAATGGCAAAGCTGCCGATCCATACCATGGCAAGATTTCATATCCGAAGACTCCTGCTTTTACAGCGGGATCTGTTTTTACCCATGATTCTGCTTCTTCTTTGAATTTTGTATTGAAGATGAACATTCCTTCAAAATTTTGTTTGTTACCTGAGGTAAACGGACCTGCCACTACAACTTTTCCTTCTTTAGCAAGTTTTCCGATATTGGCTAAATGTTCTTTCATTAACTCAGCCATTTTTGTCTTGTCTTCAATTTTTGTAGTTCCTGTTGTCAGCATTACGATTACGTACGGCTTCATTCCGTATTTATCGGCTCCCAGTTCTGTAGCCAATTTTTCGTTGAACTTCGGTTTTTCTATCGTCTTCTGAGCAAATGAAAATGCTGTTGCAAAAATAGAAGCTGATAAGATAATTTTTTTCATCATTTCTGTTTTACTCTTTTATTCTTAAAAATTCTTTAGCCAGTTCAATCATTTTAGGATCTCCGGTATATTTTCCGTGTTCATCGGATAATTTTACAGTTGGAATCCATTCTTTGTTCGGAGCCTGAACACCGATAAGTTTCATGACGATATTCATCGGTTTTAAGCCGACATCATTGGTAAGATTGGTTCCTATTCCAAAAGAAACTCCGATCTTTCCTTTGCAGTAATTGGTGATTTCTTCTACTTTCTCAAGATTTAAACCATCTGAAAAAATAATATATTTGAATAGCGGATTAATGCCATGTCTTTCATAGTGAGCAATGGTTTTATCTGCAAATTCCAGAGGATCGCCGCTGTCGTGACGAACACCATCGAAAAGTTTTGCAAACTTTTTATCAAACTGCTGGAAGAAAACATCTGTTGTGTAGGTATCTGAAAGAGCAACTCCCAAATCTCCGCGGTAAACATCCACCCAATGTTCCAGAGCCAGTTCGTTTGCCATTTTGAAACCATATTCCGCAGCGTGGAACATAAACCATTCGTGAGCATGGGTTCCGATGGGTTTTACACCATATTTCATCGCGAAATGCACATTGGAAGAACCTATAAATGTAGAGTCTTTCTTTTGTGTTAAAGCTTCCATAACAAGATTCTGAACTTTATGAGAGTGTCTTCTTCGGGTTCCGAATTCTGCAAAATTAACGCCCAGTTTTGCCAGTGTTTCAGCTTTTTCCAGTGTTTTGTTCATCACCACTTCATTGGAGTCTCTTTCCAAGTGGTTCATTTCGTAGTGAAGCTCGCTGATAAGAGCTAATAATGGGACTTCCCAAAGTATCGTTCTGTACCATAGTCCTTCAACGGTTACGGAAAGATCGTTTCCTTCCTGATGAATTTTAACTTCGGAAGGATCATAATGATAACCTTCTAGAAAATCTAAATATGGAAGATCAATATAAGGGCAGGTTCTTGCCATGAACTTTTTTTCGTCTTTCGTCAGCTTCAGTTCTGCCATTTTATTAACCGCTTCTCTTAAGGCAATATCGAAACCTTCAGGAAACTGATGTTTTCCACGGTTGATGAATTCATATTTTACCACAGAACTTGGGAATAATTTTACTACCGCATTCTGCATCGTTATTTTATAAAAGTCGTTATCTAAAATGGAGTTTAATCGTACGTTATGCATGATTGTGTAATTTATACGCAAATATAGTTATTAAAAATAAAAATCACCTAAATGTAAGGTGATTTTTTTAAATTTTCCGGATATTTTTTCTTTCTTTACTTTCCAAGATAAGAGTTGTACATCCATACTTCTTTTTCCTGTTCTGTAATGTAGTCGCTCATTTGGGAGTTTGTCCCTTCGTCTCCGGCTGCATCTGTAATGTCTAAAAGTTCTCTCTGAAGATCAATTACCACTTTGAATGAATTTAAAATGTTTTCAACACTTTTGGTAGCATCGCTTACTTCCACGCTTTCTTTTATGGTTGATACTTTCAGGTAATCTGAATAATTGTGAGCCGGTGTAGCGCCCAATGTTAAAATTCTTTCTGCAATTTCATCAATCTTTAGAACAAGACTGTTGTATAGTTCCTCGAATTTAGGATGAAGCGTAAAAAACTGATCTCCTTTAATGTTCCAGTGAGAACCTCTTGTATTCTGATAAAATACGGAATAGTTAGCTAAAAGAATATTTAATTTTTCTGAAATCTTTTTACAGTCGGTTTCTTTAAGGCCGATAATGTTAGCGTTTTTCATATCTATATTGTAGTTTATTTTTCTGAAACAAAATTAAGTAAATATTGTGCCGAAAATGCGGTTTCGTGATTGATGATACTTATCTTTGATATTTTTAGAATAAATTTACATATAGTAATTTTTGCATTCTAATTTGCAACATCTGTTTCATGAAGTTCTTCTCTATACATATTAAATCCAAAATTGTAGTCAATGATATTGGAACCGCTACTTATTTTAACAATATCCATTTCTATTAATAAAGAATATGTATAAACTTAAACAGCATGTAAGGAATTTTAAGTGGAACCGAAACGTACAAGTCACAATCGTGGATTAAACCGTAAGTATCTGTTAATTAATTTTTAAATAAAAATATTATTTCTGTATAACTGCTTGTTAATTAAAAAAATATTATTATTTTTGCACCCTAAAATAAAAAGCAATTAAATGCCTACTATTCAACAATTAGTAAGAAAAGGAAGAGCCACGCTTGCCAAGAAGAGCAAATCGGCTGCCCTTGATTCTTGTCCACAAAGACGTGGTGTATGTACGAGAGTATATACTACTACACCGAAGAAACC
The DNA here is from genome assembly GCF_003094695.1 of Chryseobacterium sp. HMWF035. Taxonomy (NCBI): domain Bacteria; kingdom Pseudomonadati; phylum Bacteroidota; class Flavobacteriia; order Flavobacteriales; family Weeksellaceae; genus Chryseobacterium; species Chryseobacterium sp. HMWF035. The sequence continues at coordinate 3,119 of NZ_QEHP01000131.1, forward strand.
GAACTCTGCACTAAGAAAAGTTGCAAGGGTAAGACTTTCTAACGGTAAAGAAGTTAACGCCTACATCCCGGGCGAAGGACATAATCTTCAAGAGCACTCGATAGTATTGGTAAGAGGCGGAAGGGTGAAAGACCTACCGGGAGTACGTTACCACATCGTAAGAGGTGCATTAGACACTGCAGGTGTAAATGGAAGAACACAGAGAAGATCGAAGTATGGAGCTAAGAGACCTAAACCAGGACAGGCACCAGCTGCACCAGCAAAAGGAAAGAAAAAGTAATCATTAAATAAGGTACAGAAACAATGAGAAAGACAAAAGCGAAAAAAAGACCGTTGTTACCAGATCCGAAGTTTAATGATCAATTGGTAACGAGATTCGTTAATAACTTAATGCTTGACGGTAAGAAGTCAATCGCATTCAAAATTTTCTATGATGCGTTGGATATCGTAGAAACTAAAAAAGGAGATTCTGAAAAAACAGCTCTTGAAATCTGGAAAGATGCATTAACGAACGTTATGCCTCACGTAGAAGTACGTTCCAGAAGAGTAGGTGGAGCTAACTTCCAGATCCCAATGCCAATCAGAGCGGATAGAAAAATTTCTATGGCAATGAAATGGTTAATCAAATATTCTAAAGCTAGAAATGATAAGTCTATGGCTTTGAAATTAGCTAACGAAGTTGTAGCTGCTTCAAGAGAAGAAGGTGCAGCTTTCAAAAAGAAAACTGATACTCACAAAATGGCGGAAGCAAACAAAGCTTTCTCACACTTCAAATTCTAATCTGAAATGGGAAGAGATCTTAAATTTACAAGAAATATTGGTATTGCTGCTCACATTGATGCAGGTAAGACTACCACTACAGAAAGGATTTTATTCTATACAGGTGTAAACCACAAAATTGGAGAAGTTCACGATGGTGCTTCTACAATGGACTGGATGGAACAGGAAGCAGAAAGAGGTATTACGATTACTTCTGCTGCAACTACTTGTAACTGGAATTTCCCAACAGATCAAGGTAAGAAATTACCTGAAACAAAACCTTACCACTTCAACATTATCGATACACCGGGACACGTTGACTTCACCGTAGAAGTAAACAGATCTTTGAGAGTATTGGACGGTTTGGTATTCTTATTCTCTGCAGTAGATGGAGTAGAGCCTCAGTCTGAAACAAACTGGAGATTGGCTGACAACTACAAAGTTGCGAGAATGGGATTCGTAAACAAAATGGACAGACAGGGTGCTGACTTCTTGAACGTTGTAAAACAAGTAAAAGAAATGTTAGGATCTAATGCAGTTCCAATCGTTTTACCAATCGGTGCTGAAGAAGATTTTAAAGGGGTTGTAGACTTAATTAAGAACAGAGCGATCATCTGGGATGAAGCAGGACAGGGTGCTACTTATGAAGTAGTTCCAATTCCTGAGGACATGAAGGATGAAGTTCTTGAATATAGAGAGAAATTAGTAGAAGCTGTAGCTGATTATGATGAGACTTTGATGGAGAAATTCTTCGAAGATCCGGATTCAATTTCTGAAGAGGAAATCAACGAAGCATTAAGAAAAGCGACTATCGATCTTTCTATCATTCCAATGACTTGTGGATCTTCTTTCAAAAACAAAGGAGTACAGTTCATGCTTGATGCTGTTTGTAAATATCTTCCTTCTCCATTGGATAAGGACAATATCAAAGGAACAGATCCAAGAACTGACGCTGATATCGAAAGAAAACCATCTGTTGAGGAGCCTTTCGCTGCATTAGCTTTCAAAATTGCTACTGACCCGTTCGTAGGTAGATTAGCATTCTTCAGAGCTTATTCAGGAAGATTGGATGCTGGTTCTTATGTATTAAACACAAGATCTGGTAACAAAGAAAGAATCTCAAGAATCTATCAGATGCACGCGAACAAACAAAATCCGGTTGAGTATATCGAGGCTGGAGATATCGGTGCAGCTGTAGGATTTAAAGATATTAAAACAGGAGATACATTATCTGATGAAAAGAACCCAATCGTTCTTGAATCGATGATCTTCCCGGATCCGGTAATCGGTATCGCTGTTGAGCCTAAAACAAAAGCTGACCAGGATAAAATGGGTAACGCTTTAGCTAAATTAGCTGAAGAAGATCCAACGTTCCAGGTTAAGACAGACGAGGCTTCAGGACAAACAATCATCTCCGGTATGGGTGAGCTTCACTTGGATATCATCGTAGACCGTATGAGAAGAGAGTTCAAAGTAGAGGTTAACCAAGGTCAGCCGCAAGTAGAATACAAAGAAGCTCTTACACAAAAAGCCAGCCACAGAGAGGTTTACAAAAAGCAGTCTGGAGGTAGAGGTAAGTTCGCGGATATCGTATTCGAAATCGGTCCTGCAGACGAAGGAAAAACAGGTCTTGAATTCATCAACGAAATTAAAGGGGGTAACATTCCTAAGGAATTTGTTCCTTCAGTTGAAAAAGGATTCAGAGAAGCAATGAAGAACGGTCCTTTAGCTGGATTTGAGGTAGAATCTATGAAGATTACATTGAAAGATGGATCTTACCACCAGGTTGACTCGGATCAGTTATCTTTCGAATTGGCTGCAAAGTTAGGTTTCAAAGAATCTGGTAGAGCTGCTAAAGCAGTTATCATGGAACCCATCATGAAGCTTGAAGTAGTAACTCCTGAAGAGTACATGGGTGATATCGTAGGTGACCTTAACAGAAGAAGAGGTACTGTAAACGGTATGGACGATAGAAACAACGCTAAAGTTATCAAAGCTTTCGTTCCACTATCTGAAATGTTTGGTTATGTAACTTCTCTTAGAACGTTATCTTCAGGTAGAGCAACATCTTCTATGGAATTCGAGAAATACGAAGCTGCTCCTACAAACGTTGCTGAAGAAGTAATCGCTAAGGCTAAAGGTTAATATTAAATTAGATTAAAATGTCACAAAGAATCAGAATAAAACTTAAATCTTACGATTACAACTTGGTAGATAAATCTGCAGAGAAAATCGTAAAAACGGTAAAGGCTACTGGTGCTGTTGTAAACGGACCAATTCCATTGCCAACCAACAAGAGAATCTTCACAGTGTTGAGATCTCCACACGTAAACAAGAAAGCAAGAGAGCAGTTCCAGTTATCAGCTCACAAGAGATTGATGGATATCTACTCTTCTTCTTCTAAAACTGTGGATGCTCTAATGAAGTTAGAACTTCCTTCAGGTGTAGATGTTGAAATTAAAGTGTGATAATTGCATACTTTGCAATGATTATATAAAATCCGTTCCTTCAGGGGAGCGGATTTTTTTATGTATTGTCATATTTTGTTTTTGGAAACAAGCCGTACAATATAAATAAAACTCATACCCTTTTAACTTATCTTTAAACGCTGCTTTTTCGGCGGAGTTTTTGATGTTTATTAATTTATTAATACCAAGAAAAATGGCAACTTCAGATAAAAGTTTTTTCGAAAAATTTTCAGACTGGGCAACAAAATTTACAGGAAGTTCTTATGCTTTTATCGGAGCTACGTTAATCGTTATTATCTGGGCGGTTTTAGGCCCTGTTTTTAAATATTCCGAAACGTGGCAGCTCGTAATCAATACCGGAACAACCATCATCACTTTCCTGATGGTATTTTTAATTCAGAAGGCACAGAATAAAGACTCAAAAGCCATTCAGATCAAATTAAATGAATTGATCGCAGCGAATGAAAAAGCCAGCAACAGGATTGTCGATATTGAAGATTTAACGGAAAAAGAACTCGATCAGCTTCATTGTTACTATGAAAAACTGGCAGATTTTGCAGAAGAAGATGAAGATATCCATTCTTCACATTCTATTGATGCTGCCAAAAGAAATCAGGATTACAAGCACGATTTTTTCAGAAAAAAACATGAAGAATGGCTGCAGAAACAGAAACAAAAAAAGGAATCGATCTGATTCCTTTTTTTTTATTAAACATTCTATTTCATAAAATACCCGAAATAAGAACAGCTTCCCATCAGATTTTTTGCAGTCTCCGTATCGGCATACTGTGTTTTCAGCATGGCAAAATACGTTCTGTATTTTTGATTTTTAATCTGATCTAACTGCTTTTGGAAAGCATCCGTTTTCTCGCTCCATTTTGGATCCGAGTAGTCTACGTTCGAAGGATTTTTAGTTTCATACTGATAATATTTCCCTTGTTCCGCACTTGCCATCTGAAACAGAATTCTTGCTTTTTGCTCTTTATCCGTTGATGTATTCAATGCTTTTTTATAATAATTAATTGCCAGATCAAAATTATCAGGTTCAATAAAAGTAGTACTCGTAAAGTTTTTATAATAGTACTGATAAGGCGTTTCACTGTCGGTGCTCCAGAAATTATATTTTCCGCCATTCGTATTGTCAACATCCATCACAAATAACTGTCTGTAATATCCCAAAGAAGAAGTATTGTAAAGAAGATTTCCAATGAGCTGATTGGCTTTTGTTGATTTTTCGTCCTTACCGCTTCCTATTTTTTTAAGCTGAATTAAAGCTTCTGCCAGTTCAAGTTTATTCATCATAGGTTTAATGAAAGAAAACTGGGAAAAATCTTCCTTCACCATACTTTCTTCAGGTGTACTCTGATAACTTTCCCAAACATTATGTCCGAAAACAAGATCCGAAATACTTCTGAAACCATTGTATTCTGAAGCTCCGTATTGATGAGGCGTTTTTTTCTGAGAATTCCCGTCCCAGTCATAATTGATTCTAGGAATTCCTGTGAAATTCTTTGCTTTTGTGTAGTATGATTTAGCTTTCTCAAAATCTGCCTGTCTCATGGCTCTGTCACCATAAATCACTGCAAAAAAGGCATCGATATTTCCTACATCATCAATATTTTTAGCAATAATCTGTTCCTCGAATTTCGTTTTGTTCGGCTTTCTGTAAAAATCTTCCACACTTTTTACCAGACTGGAGTTGGGGTTGTACTGAAGATCAGAAAGCGTATTGCTCATCAGGAAAGATTTTCCGTCTTCACCCTGCAGGAAATAACGGTTGGCAAGAACATCTTTCAGGAAATCTTTTGTAGAAGGAACCTCACCATAATAATCATATTCTGTTTCCGTACTGTCTTTTTTAGGTGGTTCCGGTTTATCCACAAAATATTCAGCATAATCTTTCATTAAATGATCTTCGAAATCCGCATCAATTTTAGGCTGGGAAACGATATCATTCAGAACCTTCATTCTTTTAATCTGTTCCTGATATTCGGGATTGCTGGTTTGAATGTCTGATAAAATTTCCGTACTGGCTTTATAATCTTTTTTAAGGAACTTCAGATAAGCGTCTGCAATTTGCCAGTATTCGTCTTTAGATTTTTCTTTCGTTTTGCTTGTGAATTTTTCAAGATCATCTAAGAAATCTTTCGTCTGATCGTCATAGTAATAATTATTCTTGTTGAAAACCGGAATTCTGTTCGGGTTGTCCAGCAATTCATCATCGCTTTGATCTGCTTTCATTTCAGTACTCGTTTTATCTTTAACTCCGAATAACTTCTTAAAAAAGCGCACAATTTTCTGCCAGAACGATATTTTTTCCTCTTTGGGAGCGTCCGCAACTTCAGTTTTTGGCTGATCCGCTGTAGTGTTTGCAGAAACTTTTACCGCAGATTTTTCATTATTGTTGGTGTAATAATAAATCGGAAGATAGTTTCTTTCCAGTTCATTGATGCTTCTCACCGCCATCACTTTCAGAATTTCAGAATCAGGATCTATTTCAAACATTTTTTCCATGATCGGAATCGGATTGTTGAAATCCTCATAGCCTAAAAGAAAATAAGCCATGTTTTTTTCTTCATTTGTTCCCGCTCTTTTCATAATATTATTAAAAGAAGCAGTGTCCGAAAGTTTCATAGACACGAAGGCAGACTCTTTGCGGCTTTTACTGTTCATAAAAACCTGAAAGAAATTCCAGTTGGCATCACTTTTCAGATCCAGTCCGCGTTGTGCACCCGCCAATTGATCGAGAGCCATAAAATAGATTGCTCCTCTTAACTTTATAGATTCAACATAAGTTTTGAAAGCCTCTGTCGCAGCTTCGTAATTTCGCGTGTAATGGTTTAAACGCACCAACTGATATCCGTAACGCTGCTTAATTTCAGGATTTTTTGCCGCATTGTAAAGAGAGGTTAATGCAGTGATGGTTTTATTGTAATCAAGATTTGTTGCATTTTGTGAACTTTCGCTTTCACGGTAATAAAATGAATCCGGACTTTCAACATAGTTGATTTTCATGTACGGTTCAAGATATTTTGCCTCAATCAGATAATCAATTGCTTCCTTATATTTAGAATAGAAACCAGATCCGAGTTTTGTGAGAAGCTGATTGTTCGTGCTGCCATTTTTCAGAGCATTCAGATCATTGATGTTCATTTTATTCACCAGATAATCTGTTTCCGCGAAAGTCAGTTGATTATTAAAGAATTTTTTCCATGCATCCACATTTTCATTAGGAATCTGGGATTGTTTAAATTCGGTGTAAAATCTTGTTGAATAACTGTGAAGAAAAGGCAGGTACGATTTATCCTTGATGATACTCTGCGTAAACAGATTGAAATATTCATAATCCGGATCAGACCATGCGCACGCTTCAGTTTTACTGTAAAAAAGCGATAAAACCGCGAGCGAAAGAAAGTACTTTTTCATTTTGTTAATGGTGTTTTTTTAAGTTATAATGGTAATGTATATTTTCAAATTATTCTTACGCTGATCCGTTTAAGAAATCTGTAAGAATTATCTTTTTAAGCATAATGCAATTTACGCAGAATTTTAATTGAATTTACAAGCTAAAGTTCTGTCCTGTAACAAATTTACTGTCTAACTGATAATATATAATATCGAAGTTGCTTATTTTTTTCTCCAGAAAACGGATAACTTCCTGAAGCTGCTGATCCGAAATTTCTTCAATTTTAATTCTGAAACCTTTGTTCAGATAACTTCCGAAATAAAATCCGTCCTTCTGTATTTCAATTTCTGTGTCGGATATTCGCTTGAAATCGGGGTTTTTAAGATCCTTTTCAGACAAAGCATTAATCAGTTTATGTTTTCCCAAATGGTTGGTTACAATTCCCCACGAATAAATCGGCAGGGCAACCTCAATTTTTTTAACAGGATAATCTTCCAGCTTAGAAAGGTAATTTTTGAGTGTACTCACATCCAAAATAGAATTTTTATCTGAGTTTTCCAGCGGAGAAGAAGTGGAGTAGCACATCAGAAAAACCTGCTCAACCGGTGGAATTCCCATGATATTTTTATCTTTTACCTGATGAAGGCGTAGTGTGCAGGTTACTGTTTTTTTTGAAACCTCCTTTAATTTTTTCAGAAATTTAAAATAATCATCGCGGGTTCCTGCAGTCCAGTCGCAGTCAATTTGTATTTCGTTGCCCGTTTTCAATTCATATTCTGAAGTCTTTTTTTTAATTAAATCATTAATGCTTGCTGCAAGAAACTGTATTTCCTCATTGGTAATGTTGAGAAACGCACGGTTCGTGATGAAAACAGTTGGAATAATATTTTTGTCGGTGCTGAAACTCTGATCTTTTGTAATAACTCCGACAGGCTGAAATTTCCCGTCCAATTTATCAACATCAAAAAAACGCGTATATAAATAAGGATCGGTTGCTTTTTGTAAAACGTTTTTCTCTGTTTTGTCTAAAGCCAAACGGGTTTTCCAGTAATAAAAAGTGTACGGATGAGACTGTTTTTTACCACAGGAAACGACGAGAAATAAAATTAACAGAAGTTGAGAGACTTTCATCATTGGTATAATATTCCTGAGCATTCGCAATTTGTTTTTTCCATTTCAGAAACGGGACAGCAGTCGTCTGACTTTTTTACTTTTCCGTTTTCATCGGTCAGATAAATTTTTTCTTTATCAAATTTCACGTAAAATGTTTCATTATAGGTTTTAAAATAAACTTTCATCACTTTCGGATCATATTTTCCGGCATTGATTTCTTCTTTGGTTTCCGTTCCGTCTGCCTGATTGATCTGTACAAAACCGAAATACACATCGCCGTTATCTTTTATGTTGATATAATAACCGGGAGTTCCGGATCCGTTAGCTCCATTTTCTATATTGAAATCTCTTTTCCCAAAAAACGGAACTTTCGACTGTGCAAATGAGAAGAAGCCTAAAAGAAGTGTGAGTAGAAATAAAAGTTTTTTCACAAGTAAATTTTTCTCAAAATTAAAAATATCCTATCAAAAATTACACCGTAAAATCACGGTGATTTCTTTTTGTTAAGCCATTTTATATGTTATCTTCTGAATAATAGATTTGTTTAAACTTTTTATTTAACCACAAAAGGGAAGATGAAATTTTATTTAAAGCTAGAATAGATAACAACAACTTTAAAAATCTTCGATTTTTATTCTTTTGAGTACTTTGATTACTCTAATTATTGCTGCATAATCATCTTTTGCAGCTTTTGCGGTTAATTTTGAAATTAGTTTACACAAGTTTACATTAAAAAACATCAAATTAATAAAAAACCACCTCCAGAAGAGATGGTTTGTACATTACTAACAATTAATTTTCTAGAATACTGTTGCAGCAAGCTGAATTCTTGCGAACTTATTCGATGGGTTCCACATTGCCATCATGGAAACAGGCAGGCTGTAATGATCTGTGACTTTTACCGTTTTACCTGCCTTCACGCCTACATTTACAACATCAAAACTGTTTTTTCCGTTTCCGTAAAGAAATCTTTTGTCATTTAAAGCAAATCCGGCTCCTACAAACGCGTCCAGATTTACTTTTTTATCTTTAATGACAGGATAACTCGCTTGAATATATGTTGAATATTTATTCTTTTTATACGTTCCGTCAGATTCCAGAACCACTTCTCCCGCATTAGCTCCTCCATAGAGCATAATGTCTGCTTCAATATTTAAAGGAAAAGAAGCACCAAATGTATAATTCGTTCTTAAATCAATAATATGCGCTGTTCTCCTGTTGGAATAATTAAAAATATCATCCGAAGCCACCGTGGTGTTTATATTTCTTGAATTAAATAAATCCCACAATCCAATGTAAAATCTTCCGTTGGAAAACTGGACGTAATAATTGATTTCTTTATAATGCGTATTGTCTTTATCGTCCGTTAGTGCAGATGCGCCCCAAACTCCGATCTTCCATTTTTTTTCTTTATCCAGAGCGTAGGAAAGATTTCCCATGACGACTGGTTTATCGGTAATTATTAAACCTCTCCAAAGATGGTTATTCTGAATGTTTGCGGTAAAATCCAGTCTGCTTTCTTCCGCTGTTTCTTTATTTTCTTGGGCAAAAAGAGTTCCTGTACCTGATAAAATCAGGCATAAATAGATTAGTTTTTTCATAAAGTAAAGTTTTGTTAGCTCAGAATTCCGTGAAGTAACGCAGCAAGAGCAGCTCCAATGATTGGTCCTGCAATGGGAATCCATGCATAACTCCAGTCACTGCTTCCTTTTACCGGAAGAAGAGCGTGCATAATTCTTGGTCCGAGATCTCTTGCCGGATTAATGGCGTAGCCTGTGGTTCCTCCTAAAGAAAGACCGATTGCCCAGACCAATAAAGTGACTGGTAAAGCTCCTACACTTCCTAATCCTATTTTTGCGTTCGGATCATTATTTAAAGTCATGCTTGGATCTGCGAAATGAAAAATCACGAATACCAAAACGAAAGTTCCGATCATTTCACTGATTAAATTGGAAACAGGTTTTCTGATGGCAGGTCCTGTACTGAAACACGCAAGTTTTGCCCCTTCGTCTTCCGTAATGGCAAAATGATCTTTATTGAAAATCCAGACCAGAGATGCGCCCAACATTGCCCCGATCATTTCTCCGGCAATATAGGTAGGAACCAGATCCCATGAAAATTTTCCTGCGAAAGCTAATCCTAAGGTCACTGCGGGATTCAGATGTGCGCCGCTGACAGGTCCTGCGACGGTTACCCCCACAAAAACTGCCAGAGCCCAGGCGGTGGTAATTACAATCCAGCCGGAATTGTTTCCTTTTGTGCCTTTCAAAACAACATTGGCTACTACGCCGTTTCCTAAAAGGATCATCAGCATTGTGCCGATTATTTCTGCTGTAAATGGAGTCATAGTTTTATTTTAAAAGGTTAATCTTCGATCCAGTTTTGAGAACGCTGTACCGCTTTTGTCCAGGTTTTTACCATTTTTTCCACTTTTTCTTTTTCCAGTTGCGGGTGGAAATCTTTATCAATGATCCATTGAGACTGTATTTCATCAATGTTTTCCCAGTATCCGACAGCAAGTCCGGCAAGATAAGCCGCTCCCAAAGCGGTTGTTTCCAGAGTTTTTGGTCTTGTAATTTTAAATCCGAATAAATCCGACTGAATCTGCATCAGCAAATCACTTGCAGAAGCTCCGCCGTCTACTCTTAATTCAAGACTTTCCGTTCCGGAATCAGCTTCCATTGCTTTTACAATATCATACACCTGAAAAGCAATACCTTCCAAAGTAGCTCTTGCGATATGCCCGTTTGTGGTTCCGCGGGTTACGCCAACGATATTTCCGCGGGCATACTGATCCCAGTGAGGAGCGCCTAAACCCGTTAATGCAGGAACAAAGTACACCCCGCCATTATCTTCAACCGATTGTGCCAAAGTATTTACTTCCTCTGCGGAACGGATTAATTTTAAACCGTCTCTCAGCCACTGAATCGCTGCACCTCCTACAAAAACACTTCCTTCCAAAGCGTAATTCACTTCTCCATTAATTTTCCATGCAACAGTTGTCAGTAAATTGTTTTTAGATAAAACTGCTTCTGTTCCTGTATTCATTAAAAGGAAACAGCCTGTTCCATACGTGTTTTTTACCATTCCCGGAGTCGTACACATCTGTCCGAATAATGCAGCCTGCTGATCTCCCGCAATCCCTGCAATCGGAATTTTTGTGGAGAATAATGTAGTAGCTGTTTCTCCGTAGATTTCACTGCTTTGTTTTACTTCCGGCAAAATCGATCTTGGAATATTAAACAGTTCCAGTAAATCATCGTCCCATTCTAAAGTATGAATATTCAAAAGCATGGTTCTGCTTGCATTCGAAACATCGGTGATGAACATCTTTCCGCGCGTAAGTTTCCAGACAAGGAAAGTGTCTACTGTTCCGAAACATAATTTTCCGGCTTCTGCTTTTTCTCTTGCGCCTTCTACATTGTCTAAAATCCACTTCAGTTTTGTTGCTGAAAAATAAGCATCCAGTACAAGACCTGTTTTTTCTTTAATTTTCTCAGCATGACCCTGCTCTTTTAATTCGTCACAATATTTGGACGTTCTTCTGTCCTGCCATACAATGGCATTATACACAGGTTCTCCGGTTTCTTTATCCCATACAACGGTGGTTTCACGCTGATTGGTAATTCCGATGGCGGCAATTTCCCGACCGGAAATTCCTGCTTTGGCAATGACTTCCGCCGCTACGGAAACCTGTGAAGACCAGATTTCATTGGGGTCATGTTCTACCCAACCCGGTGTAGGAAATATCTGTTCAAAACTTTTCTGAGAAACAAATTCAATTTCTCCGCTGTGATTGAATAAAATGGCTCTCGACGAAGTCGTACCTTGGTCCAGAGCGAGAATCAACTTTTCACTCATGCTGTGATCGTAAATTAAGGTTAAATGGATCTTGGAGAATAAGGAGTCAGTAAATATCCTTTCGCCAATTCGATAAATTCTCTTTCCTGTTCAACTGCCCATTCCGCAGAATGCCCGTTTTCTTTTGCGATGATCTGTGCAATCTTGTGCGCGCTGTCGATTGCTGCTCTTGCATCTAAAAATAAAAGCCGGACTCTTCGTGCTAAAATATCCTCAATGGTTTGTGCCATTTCGCTTCGTATTGCCCAGACTGCTTCTGCCATGGTGAAGGGATGATCAGGATGTATTTTTTCTGATAATTCAGGATTGTTCTGCTGTAGTTTTTTTATTTCCGGAATATCGGCTCCGTAAACATATAAATGATTCGTTCTGTCCACCGTTTCGGGTTTCACATTTCCATGAATCGAAAGGTATTCTGTTTTGGAAGTGGTTATTCCAAGGTTATGAACTTTCATGGCTTCATCAATCGTGTCTTCCGCCATTTTACGGTATGTCGTCCATTTTCCTCCGATAATCGAGATGAGTCCCGTGTCTGAGGTAACGACTTTATGACTTCTGGAAACTTCTTTTGTGCTTTTGCTGCCGTCTTTCGGAGCTGCGAGAGGTCTGAGTCCTGCGAAAACAGATTTTACGTCTTCTCGGGTTGGCTTTTTCGCTAAATATTGTCTTGCGGTATTCAGGACAAATTTAATTTCATCTTCTAAAGCTCTTGGCTCAAAACTTTCGTTTTCCAGTAAAGTATCTGTTGTTCCTACCAAAGCTCTGTCGTGCCACGGAACGACAAATAAAACCCTTCCGTCTGAAGTTTTAGGAATCATGATGGCATCGTCGCTTTTCAGAAATGATTTATCCAGAACCAAATGAATTCCCTGACTTGGAACGACGAATTTTCCGTGTTTCGGGTTATTCATATTTAAAATATCATTCGTGAAAACTCCGGTTGCATTGATGACTACTTTCGCTTTGATTTCGAATTGCTGTTTTGTAAACTGATCTTCTGCAACAACGCCGATGATCTTATTGGAGTCATTTTTCATCAGATTAATCACTTTTACGTAATTAACCGCTGTTCCGCCTTTTTCGATAATGGTCTGTGTTAAGTTGATCGCCAGTCTTGCATCGTCAAACTGTCCGTCCTGATAAACCACTCCGCTCGCCAGACCTTTTTGTTCGATGGTCGGAAGTTTCTCTACGGTTTTTGATTTGCTGATGTATTTCGTTCTTCCCAAACTTAATTTTCCGGCAAGAAAATCGTAAACCGAAAGTCCTATTTTATAATAAATTCCTTCCCACCAAGTGTAATTTGGAATAATAAAAGACTGGTTTTTTACAACATGGGCTGCATTTTTTGCCAGTAAACCTCTTTCTTTTAAGGCTTCTTTTACCAAGCCGATATCTCCCTGTGCTAAATATCTTACGCCGCCATGTACCAGTTTTGTGCTTCTGCTGGAAGTTGCTTTTGCAAAATCGTGAGATTCTAACAGTAACGTTTTAAATCCTCTGCTCGTTGCGTCCAGTGCCGAACCTAATCCACTCGCTCCTCCGCCAATGATGATAAAGTCCCATTCTTTAACGGTGGATAATTTGCTGAGTTCTTCGTTTCGTTTCATAATATTTCGTTATGTTTCGTTTTCAAAGTTATAAATTAAAAACGAAACCAAAAAGAAAATAAATGAAATTTTTCGAATCAAAATAAAAATGGTATTTTTGAGAAAACGAAACGTAATGGAGAAATTGCTTCCAAGGCATAATGATATTTTAAAGGAATTAGACGAAAAAGATCATATTCTGGTTCAGGATCTTTGTGAGAAATTCAATGTTTCGTCGGTTACGATCCGAAAGGATCTGAATTACCTTGAAAGTCTGGGATTACTTTTCAGAAATCACGGTGGTGCCAGTAAACAGGTACGGTATGCCTACGAAAAAAATGTTGATGAAAAGGAAAATATCAATGTAGAGGCTAAAAAGAATATTGCGAAAGGTGCGCTTTCTTTGATTCAGGAGAACGACTGTATTATTCTGGCTTCAGGAACCACGATGCATTATCTTGCGCGTATGTTGGTGAATTTTGGACCGTTGACGGTTCTCACTTCTTCTTTACGTGTTGCGATCGAGCTTTGCAATAATCCGAACATTAACATTATACAATTGGGAGGAGAGGTGAGAAAAAGTTCGACTTCCATTGTAGGTTCCATCTCTGAGACGATTCTGAAACATTTTTCTTGCAATAAGTTATTTCTGGGAGTAGACGGAATTGATATGAATTTCGGGATCAGTACTTCCAATGCTGCGGAAGCTCATCTTAATCAATTAATGATTGAATGTTCGGATAAAGTAGTGATTCTGGCAGATTCTTCCAAGCTGAATAAAAAAGGCTTCGGAAAAATCGCGGATCTGGATAAAATTGACTTTCTGATTACAGATGGTGATATTTTAGAGGAGGATAAAAATAAGCTTGAAGAAATTGGCGTGAGTGTAATTACTAAATAATCTTGTTTTTTTTAATTTTCCATAATTCAAAAATTTTTCTATAAAATTTGGCTTAAATTTTTTCAAAATTATCTAAATGATTAAAAATCAAAATATTTTACTGTAAATATTTGTCAGTTATAAAAATATTCATAAATTTGCACACTCATTTTAGGGGCGTAGTATGCCTATATCAAAAGTAGAAATTGCTTCAGACTTCCGAAAAATGGGGATAAATAAAGGATAAATTTTATTATAACATAAACAATGTCAGGTATTATTGGTAAAAAAATCGGTATGACTTCTTTGTTTGACGAAGCAGGGAAAAATATTCCTTGTACAGTTATTCAGGCTGGTCCATGCTCGGTTTTACAGGTCAGAACCATTGAAAAAGACGGTTATAAGTCAGTTCAATTAGGTTTCGATGACAAGAGTGAGAAGAACGTTGGTAAAGCGTTAGCTGGTCATTTTAAAAAGGCTGGTTCTGCTCCTAAAGCTAAATTGGTAGAATTCTACAGAGAATTCGTTGATGAAGTAAAAGTAGGAGAAGAAGTAAAGGTAGACTTGTTCAACGAAGGAGAATTCGTAGACGTAACAGGTACTTCAAAAGGTAAAGGCTTCCAGGGTGTTGTTAAAAGACACGGATTTGGAGGTGTAATGCAGGCAACTCATGGTCAGCACAACAGACTTAGAGCTCCAGGTTCTATCGGTGCTGGATCTGACCCTTCAAGAGTATTCAAAGGGATGAGAATGGCTGGAAGAATGGGAGGTAAGCAGGTAACTGTACAAAACCTTCAGGTATTAAAAGTGGATCAAGAACAAAATCTTTTAGTAGTAAAAGGTGCTGTTCCGGGAGCTAAAAATTCTTATGTAATTATCAGAAAATGGAACTAGTAGTATTAAATACATCAGGAAAAGAGACCGGAAGAAAAGTAACTCTAGACGAAACAGTATTCGGAATTGAGCCAAATCAGCACGCGGTTTACTTAGAAGTTAAACAGTACCTTGCAGCACAAAGACAAGGGACTCATAAAGCAAAAGAAAGAAGCGAAATCACGGCTTCTACTAAAAAACTTAAGAAGCAAAAAGGATCTGGTTCTGCTAGATATGGTGATATTAAATCTCCAACTTTCAGAGGAGGAGGTAGAGTATTCGGTCCAAAACCAAGAGACTACAGATTCAAATTGAACAAAGCTCTTAAGAGATTAGCTAAGAAATCTGTTTTATCTCAGAAAATGAGAGACAACAGCATTAAAGTTTTAGAAGATATGAGCTTCGAAGCTCCTAAGACTAAAGATTTCATTACTTTATTAGATGCATTAACATTAAACGGTAAAAAATCTTTGTTTATTCTTCCTGAAGCTAACAAGAATGTGTATTTATCTTCAAGAAACTTACCTAAGACTAAAGTAATGAACTTCAACGAAGTGAGTTCTTACGATTTAGTAAACGCAGGTGAGATCGTATTCTTCGAAGGTGCAGTAGAAAAATTCCAGGAAAATTTAAAGAAATAAATCATGTCTATTATCATTAAACCAGTTATCTCAGAAAAGGCTAATTACCTTACAGATTTAAGAGGTTCTTATTCTTTCTTGGTAGATACTAAGGCGAATAAAATCCAGATTAAGAAAGCTGTAGAAGCGGCTTATGGTGTAAAAGTAGCAGACGTTAACACAATGATTTATGCTCCGAAGGTTTCTTCGAAATACACTAAAAAAGGTCTTCAAGTAGGAAAGACAAACAAATTGAAAAAAGCGGTAATCAAACTTGCTGAAGGTGAGGTTATCGATATTTTTGCTGTAAATTAATTATAATTATAAATAATAGTAATGTCTGTTAGAAAATTAAAACCTATCACCCCGGGACAGAGATTCAGAATTGTAAACAATTTTGAGGAAATTACTACCAACAAACCAGAGAAATCTCTAACAGTTGGTATTAAAAAGTCAGGTGGACGTAACCAAACAGGTAAAATGACCATGCGTTACACCGGAGGTGGACACAAAAAGAAATACAGAATTATTGACTTCAAAAGAAACAAAGCAAACGTTGAAGCCACTGTAAAATCTGTAGAATACGATCCAAACAGAACTGCATTTATCGCTTTATTAGAGTATGCTGACGGAGAGAAGAGATACATCATCGCTCCAAACGGTATCAAAGTAGATCAGAAAGTAGTTTCAGGTGAAAGCGTAGAACCAAACGTAGGTAACGCAATGAAATTGAAAAACATTCCATTGGGTACTGTAATTTCTTGTGTTGAAATGAAGCCTGGTCAAGGTGCTATTTTGGCAAGAAGTGCTGGTTCTTCAGCGCAATTAACTTCAAGAGACGGAAAATATGCAATCATTAAATTGCCTTCAGGAGAATCCAGAATGATCCTTACTGAATGTATGGCAATGATTGGATCAGTTTCCAACTCTGATCACCAATTAACTGTATCAGGTAAAGCTGGTAGAAGCAGATGGTTAGGTAGAAGACCAAGAACAAGAGCGGTAGTAATGAACCCTGTAGATCACCCAATGGGAGGTGGTGAAGGACGTTCTTCTGGAGGTCACCCAAGATCTAGAAACGGTAAACCGGCTAAAGGTTACAAAACTAGAAAGAAAAACAAAGTGTCTAACCGTTACATCGTATCTAAAAGAAAATAATTATGGCAAGATCACTTAAGAAAGGACCGTTCATTCATCATACTTTAGATAAGAAGGTTCAGGCAAATATAGAGTCTGGTAAGAAGACAGTTATCAAAACTTGGTCTAGAGCATCTATGATCTCTCCGGACTTCGTAGGACAAACTATTGCTGTACACAACGGGAAATCTTTTATCCCTGTTTACGTTACAGAAAACATGGTTGGTCACAAGTTAGGCGAATTTTCTCCAACAAGATCTTTCAGAGGTCATGGTGGTAACAAAAACAAAGGAAGCAGATAATCATGGGATCAAGAAAACAAGATAGCGCAATCGCAAGAAAAGAAGCTAACAAAGACGTTGTAAAAGCTTCATTAAATAACTGCCCATCTTCTCCGAGAAAAATGAGATTAGTTGCTGATATCATTAGAGGAGAGCAAGTAGATAAAGCTCTTTATATCCTTAAATATTCTAAGAAAGAAGCTTCTAACAAATTAGAAAAATTACTTCTTTCTGCAATTGCTAACTGGCAAGTGAAAAACGAAGGTGCAGACATCGAGGAAGCAAACCTTATCGTTAAAGAAATATTCGTGGATAGTGCAAGACAATTGAAGAGACTAAGACCAGCTCCGCAAGGTAGAGGGTACAGAATCAGAAAAAGATCTAACCACGTTACATTAATCTTAGGTAATAAAGAAAACTAAATCAAGGTATGGGACAGAAGACAAATCCAATTGGTAACAGATTAGGTATCATCAGAGGATGGGATTCTAACTGGTTTGGCGGAAACGATTATGGAGACAGAATCGCGGAAGACTACAAAATCAGAAGATACCTTGAAGCTAGATTATCTAAAGGTGGGATTTCAAGAATTTATATTGAAAGAACATTAAAATTAGTAACAGTTACAATTACTACTGCTAGACCGGGACTTATCATCGGTAAAGGAGGTCAGGAAGTTGATAAACTGAAAGAAGAGTTGAAAAAATTGACTAAAAAGGATATTCAGATCAACATCTTCGAAATCAAAAGACCAGAGCTGGATGCAGTATTAGTTGCAGACAGCATTGCTAAGCAGATTGAAAACAGAATCTCTTACAGAAGAGCTGTTAAAATGGCGATGGCAGGTACAATGAGAATGGGAGCAGAAGGTATCAAAGTTCAGATCTCTGGTAGATTGAACGGAGCTGAAATGGCAAGATCAGAATCTTTCAAAGAAGGAAGAATTCCATTGTCTACTTTCAGAGCAGATATCGATTACCACATCGGTGAAGCACTTACTCAGTACGGAAAACTAGGGGTAAAAGTTTGGATCATGAAAGGTGAAGTTTACGGTAAAAGAGAACTTTCTCCATTAGTGGGACAACAGAAAAAAGGAGGTCAGTCAGACAGAAGAGATAACAGAGGAGGAGACAGAGACAACAGAAGACCTAGAAAGAACAATAACAATAATAACAATAATAATTAAAAATTTTAGATAGAAATTTTGAATTTTAAATTACCGTTACTTTTTTAAAATAAAAAAAATCTAAAATCTAAAATCTAAAATCTAAAATTTAGAAATTATGTTACAACCAAAAAGAACCAAGTTCCGTAGAGTACATAAGATGAAAATGAAGGGGAATGCCCAGAGAGGTAGTCAACTTGCTTATGGAACTTTCGGAATCAAGGCGACAGAAGGTGCTTGGATCACTGCAAGACAAATTGAAGCTGCTCGTATCGCTGCGACAAGATATATGAAGAGAGAAGGTCAACTATGGATCAAAATCTTCCCGGATAAGCCAATTACTAAAAAACCAGCGGAAGTACGTATGGGTAAAGGTAAAGGTGCTGTGGAATATTGGGTAGCTGTAGTAAAACCAGGTAAAATTATGTTCGAAGTAGGAGGTGTTCCTTACGAAGTAGCGAAAGAAGCTCTTAGACTTGCGGCACAAAAATTACCAGTTGTTACTAAATTTGTAGTTGCTAACGATTTTGTTAAACCTCTTTAATCTTTGAATACAATGAAAAAAGCTGATATTAAAAATTTAAGCGCGGGTGATATTCAAGCTCAATTAACTGAAGCAAAAGCTCAATATTCTAAATTGAAATTGGCTCATGCAATCAGCCCAATTGAAAACCCGATCCAAATCAGAGATTTGAGAAAAACAATCGCTAGACTAAACACTGAGTTAACTAACAAACAATAATTTCATTTTAAAATGGATAGAAATTTAAGAAAAGAAAGAATCGGAGTGGTTTCCAGCAATAAAATGGAAAAAACTATTGTTGTTAGTGAAACTACGAGAGTAAAGCACCCGATGTACGGTAAATTCGTATTGAAAACGAAAAAATATACTGCACACGACGAGAACAACGAATGCACAGAAGGTGATACAGTTTTGATCCAAGAAACTAGACCTATGAGCAAGAACAAGAGATGGAGACTAGTAAGAATCATTGAAAAAGCTAAGTAATAATGTTACAAACAGAATCAAGATTAAAAGTTGCTGATAACACAGGTGCTAAAGAAGTATTGGTTATCAGAGTTCTGGGAGGAACCAGAAGAAGATATGCTTCAGTTGGTGATAAAATCGTTGTTACTATCAAAGATTCTACACCATCAGGAAACGCTAAAAAAGGTCAGGTATCTAAAGCTGTAGTAGTAAGAACTAAAAAAGCAGTAAGAAGAAAAGATGGTTCATACATCAAATTCGAAGACAATGCTTGTGTATTGCTAAACGCAGCGGGAGAAATGAGAGGAACCCGTGTTTTCGGACCAGTTGCTCGTGAGCTGAGAGACAAAGAATATATGAAAATCATTTCATTAGCTCCTGAAGTACTTTAATATTTAAAATTTTAAAAAAAATGTCAAAGTTAAAAATAAAAAGAGGAGATAACGTCATCGTAACTACAGGTAAGAAAGGTCTTAAAGGTGGTACTGGTGAAGTTATTGAAGTGATCAAAAAAGAAGGAAGAGACCCAAGAGTAGTAGTTGCAGGACTTAATATCGTTAAAAAACACGTTAAGCCTTCAGCTTCAAATCCTCAAGGAGGAATCGTTGAAAGAGAAGCTTCTATTCATATCTCAAACGTAGCTTTAGTTGGAAAAGACGGAAAAGCTATCAAAGTAGGTTACAAAATCGAAGGAGATAAGAAAGTAAGAATCAACAAAAAAACGGGTGAAACTTTATAATTTTAAATAACACATGGAATATATAGCAAGACCCAAAAAAGCATATAAAGAAACGATTGTTCCTGCAATGATGGAAGAATTCGGATACAAGTCTGTAATGCAGGTGCCTAGATTAGAGAAAATTGTTTTATCTCAAGGTTTAGGAGATGCTACAGCAGACAAAAAAATCATCGATTATGCTGTTGAAGAATTAACGAACATCACTGGTCAGAAGGCTGTAGGTACAATCTCTAAGAAAGACGAAGCTGCTTTCAAATTGAGAAAAGGAATGCCTGTAGGTGCTAAAGTTACACTAAGAGCTAACAAAATGTATGAGTTCTTAGACAGATTAACTTCTTCTGCATTGCCAAGAATCAGAGATTTCTCTGGAATCAAGGCTGATGGTTTCGACGGTAGAGGTAACTACAACTTAGGGATCACTGAGCAGATCATCTTCCCTGAGATCGTAATCGACAAAGTGAAAAAAATCCAGGGGATGGACATCACTTTCGTTACTACTGCGAAAACAGATAAAGAAGCGAAAGCATTATTAACTCACTTCGGTTTACCATTTAAAAAGAACTAAGAAATGGCTAAAGAATCAATGAAAGCGCGTGAGCGCAAAAGAGAAGCACTAGTTGCTAAATACGCTGCTAAAAGACAGGCTCTTAAAGAAGCTGGTGATTACGAAGGACTTCAAAAATTGCCTAAAAATGCTTCTCCTGTAAGATTACACAACAGATGTAAACTAACAGGTAGACCAAGAGGATACATGAGAACGTTCGGTATTTCCAGAGTAACTTTCAGAGAAATGGCTAATAACGGTCTTATCCCGGGAGTTAAAAAAGCTAGTTGGTAATAATTACTAATTAAAAATCGGGACAATTAAGTTGTCTGGATACTAAAGATAAAAATATCAGACCAAGATTTCTGAGGTCTGATATTTTACTCTTCAAGTCCTTACAATACTGATTGTTCTTTAACCAATAATTTATAAAAGAAAAATGGTAACAGATCCAATTTCAGATTTCCTAACAAGAGTAAGGAACGCACAAAGCGCAGGCCACAAAGTGGTGGAAATTCCTGCATCGAAAATCAAAAAGGAGATTACTAAGATCTTATTCGATCAGGGGTATATCTTAAACTACAAGTTTGAAGATAGCGCTGTTCAGGGTACGATCAAAATCGCTTTAAAGTACGACAAACAAACCAACAAACCAGCTATTAAGTCTATCCAAAGAGCTTCTAGACCAGGTTTGAGACAGTACAAAGGTTCTACTGAACTTCCAAGAGTACTAAACGGTTTGGGTATTTCTATCATCTCTACTTCTAAAGGAGTAATGACTGACAAGAAAGCTAGAGAAGAAAAAGTAGGCGGTGAAGTAATCTGCTATGTTTATTAATTTTTAATCACAGGAAAATGTCAAGAATTGGTAAAGCAATTATAACAGTTCCAGCAGGAGTTACTATCACTGAAAAAGATGGTGTGGTAACTGTAAAAGGTCCTAAAGGAGAACTTTCTCAGGAACTTACAGCAGGAATTACTATAGAACAGAAAGATGGAGAACTGAATGTAAACAGACCATCTGATGCTAAACAACACAAAGCGCTTCACGGTTTATACAGAGCGTTAATCAACAACATGATTGTTGGTGTAAACACAGGTTTCGAAAAGAAACTGGAATTAGTAGGGGTAGGATACAGAGCTTCTCACGCAGGTCAAAAACTTGAGTTAGCTTTAGGATTCTCTCACGGTATCGTATTGGAACTTCCAAGCGAAGTAAAAGTAGATACATTGACTGAAAAAGGTAAAAATCCAATTATTACTTTAACGTCTCACGACAACCAACTTCTAGGGATGGTAGCTGCAAAGATCCGTTCTTTCAGAAAGCCTGAACCATACAAAGGTAAAGGGGTAAGATTCGTAGGAGAAATTGTTAGACGTAAAGCTGGTAAATCTGCTTAATAAATTATAAGTATTATGGCATTAAGTAAAGTAGAAAAAAGAATAAGAATCAAAAGAAGAGTAAGAGGAAAAATCTCCGGATCTTCTGAATTGCCAAGATTATCTGTATACAAAAGTAATAAGGAAATTTACGCTCAGTTAATCGACGATAACAGTGGAAAAACTTTAGCTTCTGCTTCTTCAAGAGAGAAAGGAGTTGACGCTAACGGAACTAAGACTGAAGTTTCTGCTGCTGTAGGTAAGGCTATCGCTGCCAAAGCTATCGCTGCAGGAATCGAAAATATTGTATTTGATAGAAACGGATTCGTATATCACGGGAGAATTAAAGCTCTAGCTGATGGTGCGAGAGAAGGTGGACTTAAATTCTAATCATTAAATTTCGGAAAATATGTTAGGACTAGATAATATAGAAAGAGTAAAACCGGGAGGATTAGAACTTAAAGATCGTCTCGTAGCTGTTAACAGAGTAACAAAAGTAACTAAAGGAGGTAGAGCTTTCGGATTCTCTGCTATCGTAGTTGTAGGTAACGAAGATGGAGTTATCGGTTACGGATTAGGAAAATCTAAAGAGGTTGCTTCTGCAATTGCTAAGGCAGTGGAAGACGCTAAGAAAAACCTTGTGAAAGTTCCTGTAATGAACCACACAATTCCTCACCAGACTACTGCTAGATACGGAGGTGCAGATATCTTCTTAAGACCTGCTTCTCATGGTACAGGACTTATCGCAGGAGGTGCGGTAAGAGCGGTATTGGAGTCTGCTGGTATTCACGATATCCTTTCAAAATCTAAAGGATCTTCTAACCCCCACAACGTGGTGAAAGCTACTTTCAAAGCGTTATTGGATATCAGAAGACCTGAAGAAATCGCTAGAATGAGAGGAGTTTCTCTAAGTAAAGTGTTTAACGGTTAATATATAAAACAATGGCAACAATCAAAGTAAAGCAAGTAAGAAGCGCTATTGGAAGAACAAAAACCCAAAAGAGAACGCTTGAAGCATTAGGATTTAAGAAACTTCACCAAGTTGTAGAACACGAAGCTACTCCTTCTATCTTAGGAATGATAGCTGCAGTTAGTCACTTACTTGAAGTTCAAAAATAATTTTTAAAATAATTTTAAAATGAATTTAAACAACATAAAGCCAGCTGCAGGATCTACTTTCAATTCAAAAAGAATTGGTAGAGGACAAGGTAGTGGAAAAGGAGGTACTTCTACAAAAGGGCATAAAGGACAGAAAGCAAGAGCTGGTTATTCTCAGAAGATCGGTTTTGAAGGAGGTCAGATGCCTTTACAAAGAAGATTACCGAAATTCGGATTCAAAAACGTAAACAGAAAAGAGTTTAGAGGAATTAACCTGGATACAATCCAGACTTTAATTGAAAATAAATCTATCACTGGAGATATTACAAGAGAAGTAATGATTGAGAATGGTTTAATTACTAAAAACGAATTAGTGAAAATTATGGGTAGAGGAGAATTGAAATCTGCGGTTTCAATCTCTGCTGACAAATTCACTAAATCTGCTGAAGAGCTTATCACTAAGGCAGGTGGAAAAGCAATTACCTTATAATAATCACTAATGAAAGAATTTATACAAACCCTCAAAAATATTTGGAGTCTTAAAGAACTTAGAGATAAAATTATCTTTACTTTAGGAATTATCCTTGTGTATAGATTCGCATCTTATATCTCATTACCTGCAATTAACCTTGCGGAAGTAGGAGATCTCTTAGAGCATTATAAAAATCAAGGCGGTAACAAGCAAGGAGCAGGTCTCCTTGGCTTGCTTTCGTCGTTTACGGGGGGAGCTTTCAGCCACGCTTCCGTAATGGCGTTAGGTATCATGCCTTATATTTCTGCTTCTATTATTGTTCAGTTGATGGGAATGGCTATTCCTTATCTTCAGAAGCTTCAGAAAGATGGAGAGTCTGGTAGAAATACTTTGAACCAGATCACAAGATGGTTAACAATCGGGGTTTGTCTTGTACAGGCGCCTTCTTATTTAACATCGATCACTCAGTTGTTTTTACCGTATGCTCAGTTCTCATCTGCATATTATGTAGAGCCAAATTCTATCATGTTCTGGTTGCCAAGTATTGTTATTTTGGTTGCCGGTTCAGTATTCGCAATGTGGTTAGGTGAAAAAATCACCGACAAAGGTATCGGGAACGGTATCTCTATCCTTATTATGGTGGGGATTCTTTCAAGATTACCGGAAGCATTCGTTCAGGAAATGGCAGTGCAGAACGGAAAAGGAGGAATGGGGTCTATTATGATCCTTATTGAAGTAATTTTCTGGATGTTGGTAGTTCTTTTAGCAGTAGTATTATCTGTTGCTGTAAGAAAAATCCCGATCCAGTACGTAAGCAGAGCTCAGGCAAGAGGAGGTGTAAACAGAAATCTTATGCAGGGAGCGAGACAGTGGATTCCATTGAAAGTTAATGCTGCCGGTGTAATGCCGATTATCTTTGCTCAGGCATTGATGTTCGTACCGGGTTTATTAACGAAAGTAGATGAGTCCAATACTTTTCTTGCAGGTTTCAAGAATGTTTTTAGCTGGCAGTACAACGTATTGTTCGCACTATTAATTATTATCTTCTCGTTTTTCTATACTGCAATTACAATTCCGGTGAACCAGATGGCTGATGATTTGAAGAGAAACGGAGGTTTAGTACCGAAAGTAAGACCGGGAAAAGAGACGGCTGATTATTTAGATGATATTTTATCAAAAATTACCTTGCCAGGTGCAATATTTTTGTCTATCTTTGCAATCCTTCCAGCAATTGTGCATGGAACCTTTGTTCAGACAGATGCGTTCGCCCTATTTTTCGGGGGAACATCACTATTGATTATGGTTGGAGTAATTTTAGATACCGTTCAACAGATTAATACTTATCTGCTGAACCATCACTATGATGGGTTAATGCAGTCTAAATTATCAAGAACGACTGGATATTAATTTATGGCGAAACAAAAACATATTGAACAAGACGGCGTTATTACGGAAGCACTTTCGAACGCTCAGTTCCGTGTAGAGCTTGAAAATGGGCATGTTCTCATCGCTCATATTTCTGGTAAAATGCGAATGCATTATATTAAACTTTTACCTGGTGATAAGGTGAAATTAGAAATGTCTCCCTATGATTTAACGAAAGGGAGAATTACATTTAGATATTAAAAACAATCTGCCAAATGGAGCGTGTGTTCCATTTGGCTATTGTTAAAAAATAAATACTATCAAAATGAAAGTAAGAGCATCAATTAAAAAAAGAAGCGCTGATTGCAAAATCGTACGCAGAAAAGGTGTACTATTCGTAATCAACAAAAAGAACCCAAAATTTAAACAAAGACAAGGCTAAAATTAAATTATGGCGAGAATTTCAGGTATTGATTTACCAAAAAACAAAAGAGGCGTTATCGGTTTAACTTACATCTACGGGGTGGGAAGAAGCACTGCTTCAGAAATCCTTAAAGCTGCCGGTATCAGCGAAGACAAGAAAGTCAACGAATGGAATGACGATGAATTGGCTGCAATCAGAACATACATCTCTGAAAACGTAAAAGTAGAAGGAGAATTAAGATCTGAAGTGCAATTGAACATTAAGAGATTAATGGACATAGGATGCCAACGAGGAATACGTCACAGACTTGGATTACCTTTAAGAGGCCAGAGAACGAAAAACAACTCTAGAACCCGTAAAGGAAAGAGAAAAACTGTTGCTAACAAGAAAAAAGCTAGTAAATAATCGTTAGGAATTATGGCAAAACAAACTAAAGTAGTTAAGAAAAGAAAAGTAAAAGTTGAAGCTATTGGTGAAGCTCATATTCAGGCTTCTTTCAATAACATCATCATTTCTTTAACAAATAAAAACGGAGAGGTTATCTCTTGGGCTTCTGCCGGTAAAATGGGTTTCAGAGGTTCTAAAAAGAATACTCCATTTGCTGCTCAGATGGCAGCTGAAAATTGCTCTGCTGTAGCTCACGAAGCTGGATTAAGAAGAGTAAAGGTGTTTGTGAAAGGTCCGGGAGCAGGTAGAGAATCTGCTATCAGATCCATCCACAATTCAGGAATTGAAGTTAGCGAAATCATTGATGTGACTCCTATGCCGCACAATGGATGTAGACCACCAAAAAGAAGAAGAGTTTAATTTTTAGAATTTACCCATTATGGCAAGATATATTGGACCTAAAACTAAGATTGCTAGAAAGTTTGGTGCTGCAATCTACGGAGATGACAAAAACTTCGAGAAAAGAAAAAACCAACCGCCAGGACAACACGGTCCTAACAAAAGAAGAGGTGCTAAAAAATCTGAATACGCAGTTCAGTTAGCTGAAAAGCAAAAAGCTAAATATACTTACGGTATTTTAGAAAGACAGTTTGCTAACTTATTCGACAAAGCACACAGAAGTAAAGGGGTAACAGGTGAAGTTCTATTACAACTTTGCGAATCCAGATTGGATAACGTAGTATACAGATTAGGTTTTGCTAAAACAAGATCTGCTGCTAGACAGCTTGTTTCTCACAGACACATTACTGTGAACGGAGAGCTGGTAAATATTCCATCTTATTTGCTAAAAGCAGGTGATGTAATTGCGGTAAGAGAAAAGTCTAAGTCTCTTGAAGTGGTTACAAACGCATTAGCTTCTAAAGCAAATTATGAGTGGTTACAATTCAACGATGAGAAGAAAGAAGGTACTTTCGTTTCGGCTCCTGAGAGAATCCAAATTCCGGAAGACATCAAGGAACAGCTTATCGTCGAACTTTACTCTAAATAATTTTTTAATCAAATTTTTGCTCAACCCAATAATATGGCAATTTTACAATTCATAAAACCCGATAAAGTAATTTTACTTAACTCTGATGAATTTAGAGGTCAGTTTGAATTCAGACCACTAGAACCAGGTTTCGGGCTTACAATCGGTAATGCTTTGAGAAGAGTGTTGCTTTCTTCTCTGGAAGGATATGCTATTTCATCTATCAAAATAGAAGGTGTAGAGCACGAATTTTCAACTATTCCAGGAGTAATCGAAGACGTTACCGAAATTATTCTTAACCTTAAGCAAGTAAGATTAAAAGCTACGGCAGAAAACCAATCGAATGAGCAGGTTGTTGCCAAAGTTTCGGGGCAGACGGTTATTACTGCTGGTGATTTAGGGAAGTCTGTCAACGGATTTGAGGTGCTAAACCCGGATTTGGTGATCTGCAACCTGAACAGTGATGTAACTTTCGAAATTACTTTCAATATAGAAAAAGGAAGAGGGTATGTTCCTTCTGAACAAAATAAGTCAAACAATGCACCGGTAGGTACTATTGCGATAGACTCTATTTTCACGCCAATCAAGAAAGTACAGTATAGCATTGAAAATTATCGTGTAGAGCAAAAAACAGACTACGAAAAACTTGTATTAGATATAGAAACTGACGGATCTATCAGTCCTCAGAATGCTTTAACAGAAGCTTCTAAGATATTAATCTATCACTTCATGCTGTTCTCTGATGAGAGAATCACGCTTGAAACTGAAGCTGTAAAAGCATCTATCCAATATGATGAGGAAACTCTTCATACAAGACAACTCCTTAAGTCTAAATTAGCAGATATGGATCTTTCCGTAAGAGCCCTTAACTGTCTGAAAGCGGCTGAAGTGGAAACTCTTGGAGAATTGGTTTCTTACAGTAAGTCTGATTTGATGAAATTCAGAAATTTTGGTAAAAAATCTTTGACAGAACTAGAAGAATTAGTGCATTCAAAAGGTCTTAACTTCGGTTTCGACGTTGCAAAATATAAGTTAGACGCTGATAAATAATTAATAATGAGACACGGTAAAAAATTCAATCACTTAGGAAGAACAGCTTCTCACAGAAGTGCTATGCTTTCTAATATGGCTTGTTCTCTAATTGAGCATAAAAGAATCAACACTACTGTAGCTAAAGCTAAAGCTTTAAGAGTATATGTTGAGCCTCTATTAACAAAAGCAAAAGAAGATACTACACACAACAGAAGAATTGTTTTTTCATATCTTCAAAATAAAGAAGCAGTTGCTGAATTGTTCAGAACTGTAGCTCCTAAAATCGCTGAGAGAAACGGTGGTTATACAAGAATCATCAAAACAGGATTCAGACCAGGTGATGCTGCTGATACTGCTCTTATCGAACTGGTAGACTTCAACGAGCTTTACAATCCTAATGCGGAAGAGAAAAAAGCGACAAGAAGAAGCAGAAGATCTGCAACAGCTAAGAAAGAAGCTGTAGTAGCTGAAGCTCCTGTAGTAGAAGAAAAAGCTGCTGAGCCAACGGCTGAAGCTGCAGATTCTACGGAAGAAAAAACTGAAGAATAATATTCATCAGATATAAAAAGAAAAACCGTTCAGATTACTGAGCGGTTTTTTTATGCTTTAGATTTTGGTTTTTACAAGCGGGATAATATTATTGCCCTGATTCAGTATCAAACTGTCTTTTTTCACAGTAGCTTTCATATCCATTTTTTCGTAGATGGTTTCGCTGCCGTTGGATTCTACTTTATTTAAAATGAAAGTCTTATTATTGCTTCTTATGCTCATCGTTTTTTCCGGATAATTGAAAACTACTTTTGCAAGGCTTCCATCAGTGGCTTTATAAACATAATCTGTCTTTATACTTTTCTTTCCGTTGATATCTGTATTATAGCTTACCGTTGAGTCTACTTTGCCGTTATCTGCCAAAATGGGACCTGAATCATTAGTTTTCAGAACACTTTTATTCCCTTCTTCACTTTTTTTACAGCTGGCCAACGACAGAAATATCGCCGAAACTGCGATGAAAAGTACATTTTTCATGATGTTAATTTTTTAAGGTATTGATTGTTAAATATTTTCGTTTGTAAAATAAATTTCACTAAATTTAGTAAAAACAAAAACTAAACCAAATAACTATGAACTCAAACTTTTAAAATTACACAAAAGGGTAATTGATTCTGTTTTGATTTCTGTTGAAATTTGTCTTAAACAAAATTACCGACATGAGCATTTCCATAGCCATAGTAGAAGACGAAAAAAACTACAACAATGCGTTGAAGAAAGTCATCAATTATCAGGATGACATGAAAGTGGTTGCTCAGTTTTTTGATGGAAATGAAGCTTTAAAAAATCTTTCTGATCTTTCTCCGGATGTCGTGATGATGGATATTCAGTTACAGGATATGCTCGGTATCGAAATTATTGAAAAGCTTAGGAAGGGATTACCACAAACGCAGTTCATTATGTGTACCAGTTTTGAAGATGATGAAAAAGTCTTCAATTCTTTAAAAGCCGGCGCAATGGGCTACCTTGTAAAAGGCGAAAGCATGGATAAGATCCTTTCCTCAATAAGAGATGTCTACAACGGTGGTGCTCCCATGAGTTTCTCGATTGCCCGAAAAGTTCTCAGCCATTTCGAAAGAAAACTTCCCGAAATAAAAGGCTATGATGAACTTACGGAAAGAGAAAAAGAAGTACTTGAACTTTTATCTCAAGGACTGCTCTACAAAGAAATCGCCTATAAAAAATTCATCAGCATCGATACCGTGAAAAAACACGTCGGAAACATTTACAGAAAACTCCACGTCAATAACAAAGTGGAGGCTATTAATAAATTTAACCATTTTAAAAACTGAGAAATTATGAGAACAAATTTTATAAAACATTTATTAAGAGTAATAATATGTTTATTTATTATAAGCTGTGAAAAAAACACAAAACAAGATGTACAATCAGGAGCCAAAACAAAAACTGATTTTTCAAAAAAAATGGTTGAGGATACGGTGAAAATAACTAAGGATACTACGACATATTCAGCAAGGGCAAAGGGAAATAAGTTAATACCAATAAATGATTTCCAAGGTATTCATCCTTTAAGTGGTGATGCAGAGGAAATTGATGCCTATTTAGCTGGTGCTTTTATTTATCAAGCGGAAAATGGAATGCTAAACATGATCTTTAATAATGATCCGAAATATTGTATTACTTATGAAATTCCGGTATCAACATTTGAAACTTTATATAATAAACATAGAAATGGTAAAAGTGTTGGTGTTGAATTTCGATTTGTAGAATTAGACAAAGATTATGGGAAAATAAATAAACAAACAAATTCTGCTAGCTACTTATATTTAATAGCAATACCTGTAGATAAAAATAAAAAACCAACAGATAGTAATCATAATTACATTATTTTTAATTTATCTAAGACTTTTGATATAAATAGTGATATATTAGGAGATGAGGAATATGGAAAATTAGAGGATTACTATTATAATAAAAGTGATATTTATGCATCCCTAACGAAATATTATTCTCATAATGGATTGGGAAATACGAAAGCTATTTATTATTCTTGGGAAGATATTAATCTGAATATTATCCAATATGCGAATATAAAGAAATATGATTATATAAAATTTAGGTTAGCAGAGATTATTAACTTTAATATTATAATGT
>NZ_QEHP01000132.1:0-14963 GCF_003094695.1 Chryseobacterium sp. HMWF035
TATAACAACTATCAAAACAATAATTTATAATAGATTTTATCCTTAACCCGGTTTTTTTACTTTTCGTGAGCCGACCCCATATTGAGAAAGAACATTGGCAACCTGTTTTTATTACATATAATAGCGTATTCCAAATAACCATAAGAGAATATTTTCTTTTTCGCTCTTTCAGATTCATCGTTTTCTTTATATATTGCCATTGGCTTTCTGTTTAGATCGGTTGGGTACATTTTATTTTTTTCCAAATATCCAGCCTCGGAAAGCCTTTAACAAAATTTTTCATTAAAATTTAAACAGGCTCTAAACAACTTCAATGAATGTTTTTTTATCTAAGTAAAAAAAAGCTATAGTTTTAACATCTACTTCTATTTTCTATATATTCTGATGGTGTAAGCCCAGTCTGCTCTTTGAATATTCTATTAAAAGTAGCTTGTTGAGAAAATCCCGCATTGGTATAGATATGCTCTAATGTAAATTTTTGGTGAATTTTATTTTCGATTTCTTTCTTCACCTGATTTATTCTATATTCATTTACAAATTGATTGAATTTTTTACCTCCGCATATGTTTAAGGCTTTGGAGACATAAGTGGTATTGGTGTATAATATATCTGCCAGTTTTTTCAGGTTAAAATCCGAGTGTTGGTAAGGCTTTTGGGTCTCAAAAAGATCTATTATCTTTTGATACAGGACATCCAGTTTATCGTCTTGCTGATCAGGCAATGGCGGCGTTATAGTTTTGAGAATCTTATCAATTGGGGGATTATCTTCTTGTATCTGGATATGGAAAACTTCACTGGCAAAGGTTGCCTCTATTTTTTTCAGTTCGTTATAATAATATAAGATATAAAATGACAAATAGGACACTATAAAAACCTCAATCCACTCAATGTAGTTTAAAACTTCAGAATTCAAAATTGATGATGATTTTGGCTGAGATAAATTGAAAAATTCAGCCAAATTTTTAGTAAAAGCGCTTAATAAAATAATAAAAATGGTCACTATAGCGGTAGTTTTTATATCACTAATCAATAGTACCAACAGTATTATTGGAACATAAAAATAAAATATAGTTGTACATACATGACACAGCAACAGGCACAAATAAAAAACCAAACAGCTACAAGTAGTAGCAATAATAGTGTATGTTGTTTGAAAACTAAATGTAGTTTTTGAAAATAAATAACCTAAATAGCCTGTAGCTACAAAAGAAAAAATATATACTAAAATAGGGACTTGTGGTAATTCTGGGTGTGTTTTTCGTAACCAAATAGCAAAAAATATGTACAATAAAAATATCCCCAAAAGAGATAATATAAAATTTCTCCCGAATTCTTTCCTTTTATTAGCCAGTTTTTCTTTAAAATCTTCCATAAACGTACACTTTCGGGTAAATTAAAGCCTATTACATAAAAAAGCGTGAGCCATACTACTTATTTATCTACAGGAGGTTCTGGTAAACCGTTAGGGAATAAACAAGAAAGACTCACGCCAATATCGTGAACGTTCAAACCGTTTATTGCTCCCTATGTATGAATGTACCAGATTCCTGAAAGCAAAATTATTATGTCGACACTTTTTTATAAAAAATAGAGCTCTATTTTATACAAAATAACAGCACTAAAAATATATAGATATTTTTTGTGCGATTTTTTGTCGAAAGCAAGAGCTTTGCCACGCCAAAGATAACACAATTTATAAAAAACAATTTAGTACATGACAAAAGTTTCAAAGTCTTTAAAATCAACAAGATAAAATATTTACATTTGTTTAAATGAATGATATTTAGTAAATTAGAAGATGTTTCTCAGGCATTCAACTAAGTATACCAATACCAGTCAAGATTATAAAGTTATAGAATTAGATTCAGTTTTAGAGCATAATTTTGAAACAAAAATCAATAAAGCCCGCTTGAAATTTATTCACTTTTGATTTTAGCTTTATGTAAAGTAAAAACAGTTAATTACCTGTCTTTGGCTAATGCTTTTGACAGTAATGCCACAGCGGGAAGTTCCTTCCGGAGAATACAAAGGTTTATGGCAGATTTTGATTTGCCCATGAAGTTGATTTTCAGTTTTATATTTAGTATTTTGCCTGAAAAGGGAAATCTGGTTTTGGTGCTGGATCGTACTAACTGGAAGTTTGGAAGTTCAAATATCAATATCCTGATGCTTGGAATCTACTATAAAAATATTGCTATTCCTATCATGTTCAGGATATTAGATAAAAGAGGTAATTCTGACACCACAGAAAGAATAGAATTAATAAGACAGTTCATCACCTGGTTTGGCAGGGATTGTATTAATTGCTTACTGGCGGACAGGGAATTTGTAGGGCATCACTGGCTGGAGTTTTTAAACAAAAACAACATAAGGTATTATATTCGGCTAAGGAAAAACTTCAAGGTATTTTGCTTTGATAGAAATCAGGAAAAACCTGTGTTTTGACTGTTTAACAAATTAAAGAAAGGCGAGTTTTATCATCATCCGAAAATAGTAAAAATCAACGATGCTCTATGCTATGTGTCTGGTGTGAAGGGTTTTGATAAAGAGGGTAAACTCAATATTTTAATTCTGGTTTCCTTTAATAAACCTGAATAATCTTTGGAGTATTATAAAAAAAGATGGCAGATAGAATTGCGAAGCGCATCACGAATACCATAGAAAAATATAAACTAATGAGTAAACCCTTTTTAAAGCTTTTAAAAGCAGCGGATTTAATATTGAAAGCACACATGTGACGGACCAGAAGAGATTAGAGAAATTATTTATGATCGTAATGATAGCCTTAGTTTGGTGTTACAAGATTGGTGATTTTGTAGATCAGAATATTAAAGCCATAAAAATAAAAAAACACCAAAGAAAAGCCTAGGTCACTGAAAAAGTGGCTCATTTTTAGAAATTGAGTATTTTTGGTTAGTGATTTAAAATTTAATATTTTTTAAAACACTAATTTTCAAACAAATAAAAAAGAGGCCGTCTCACAACTCGTGAAAACGGCCTTTTTTATGAAATTTTCCTGTATCCCTATACGAGAAGGGTTTTCGTTTAAACGATTCTCAACCCACATCATTTAGTTGTGATACATCTTCTTTTTTTCTTTTAAAAGACTTTTTCAGTGACCTCGAAAAGCCTTAAGTGTTTTTAAATATGGGTTAAATCATCTCAATAATATACTTATGAATAGTTTAAAAAAATGAATATCAATGTATTACAATTTTTGTCATGTACTTAGAAAAAACAATAAAATATTTTATAAATTTTTTGTTTATACCGTTTTATAAAATATTTATTATCAGTATTTTAATAACAAAAACCAAACAATTTATAAATTGTGTGAGCGTATGTTTTTTGCATCGGAGAAAACATACAAAATTTGTAACCCGAAATATAAAGTCTCTTTTGCAACTCCGATATTTCATGTTTTAGTTAAACACACAATAAAAGCACATGGCTAACATTACCAACAACCGGCTGAACGCCGGCCTTACTCCTGCACAGATTAACGCAGTTAAAACTTCTATCCAAAACATGTATACGCAACTGCCCATGCTATTGGGGCTAACTACATACGAAAGAATAGCCCACCCCAAAATAAATGTCGCAAACAAAGCCTTTACCGAAGACGCCATTAATGCCATTGCAAACAATAGCGATATGCTGCCAGGCTATCTGGATGCGGCACCTATGAAGACGGATTTGCAACTCTTTACCCAGCTAGATGAGCTTACTGCACTGGTTATCGCCTATTTTCTGCCGCGGCAGAGGCTGGGATATCTGGTGCAGGTGTCGTGTACGACAGCCTAAAGGCGCGCTTTGCAACTAATACATCATCTTCCGGAGGCACTCCAAACGAAACACCTTAGCGAAAACGTACCCTATGCGGTGGATACCCACCCTATAGGGTATCCCTCCCCAACCCAAAGGTTCGGCTACGAACCTCAAAGGCAGGAGGGAAAAGGTGGGGGTACCAACCCTAAAACTTCGGCAGAGAAGCCTAAACCTTCGGCATCGCAGCAAAAAAGTGCAACGCCCCAGCTACAAGGTGCTCCACCCCGCCTAAAAGGCAAGACGGCGCAGGTGTAGGGTAGTAATGAAGATGCTTGTTGATATAGATTTATTTCTACATAATTGGTTTAGATGCTTTGGTTACACCGAACCTAAAGGTCTCAGCGCAACAAACTGGTTGTACATAAGCAACACTTAGCACCCAATTGGGGAATCAACCAACAATAGAACCAATGAAAAAAAAGACACAGCAAAAAAAATTAAAATGACACAAAACACACACGTGAAAATCTTAAACACATACATGAACAAAAGATGAAATTAAAAATTAATTTATTAATAATGATGGTGCTTTTAGCCACGTCATTTATAGGCAATTATGCTTTGGCGCAAACTGTTTCTGGCACACCTAGCAACACGGGCTGTCAAAACAGTGGTATTGTAACAGCAAGCAGCACAGGACTTGGAGCAACACCACAGTACCAGTTGCTAAAATCTGGTGTAGTCGTTGCACCGGTTTCAGGTGATGCTACACAATTTACCAACACAACCACCTTTATTGGTTTAGTAAGTGGCACTTATGTGCTAAAAGGCAGAGCCTTGTCTGGTGGCACTATATACAGTAGTGCAAGTATAACGGTTACCGATGGGTATACGGCTATGAGTGTTACCACACCTACAAAAGTAGCAACTTGTACAGGCGCATCAGTTGCACTAACAACCACTGTTACTGGTGGCAAAAGCCCTTTTGTTTACAAAATTGCTACGCAAGCAGCACCAAGCACTTATTTAGAAACCGGTGTCAGTACTGCATCTGCAAGCTACACTTTTGCAGCTTTGCCAGTAGGTAGTTATTTGGTAAGTGTTACCGATGCTTGTGGACAAACCGTTACAGGTGCAACAAGCATTAGTAACCCTACGGTTAGTTTGGCAGATATTAAGTTAGGAAGTGTTGCCTATGTTAGCCGTAGTGTCGTTGGAAATTGTTCTTCGCCATTGCGAATGGTTAATGAACTTGGGTTTAGATATGTTACCACTGGTTCTGCTTTATCGACAGCCGATGCAGCTTTGTTTACTTGGAAAATAAAATTTCAAGGCGTATTATACGGACAAGACACCAATGCCGATGGTTATTCAGATACAACTGGTGCAGGGTATTTAGCATCTACAAATAATGTTTCAATGCCATTGGTAGCTACTAGAGCAGCAATATTAGCAGACGAACCCAATACAAAAATTGTATTGATTGATGCCTGTGGCAATACTAAAGAATTTTCAATAGTAAATTATAATAAAGTACATTCAGGCATTGGCGGACAAAATAGCTGTGGCAATGCACAAGTAAAAGTAGGTATTGGTGCAGGAATGAGTTGCTTACCCATTAATTTTGTGTTTACCAATACCACCAACCCAGCCGATGTAGTTACGGTGACCCAAACTACAAATGGACAAACTTTTAGTGGTTTTACGCCAGGTGCTACCTATCATTATACTTATGTTGATGCTTCGGGCTATACTTCGAGTTTATACAGTAATACAGCCCAAAATGTAGGTATACCAGCTACACCACAATTTGTTGTTACACAATTTGCGTTTGGTACACAGCAATCTTTAAATAATTTGAACTATGGTGTTTTAGGAATAAATGTTGCCCCATCATTAGCGGGAGATGCGGTTACCGCTACCGTTATAGCCTCTAGCAATCCTTTGGTAAGTGTTGGAGCTAGTGTAAGTGGCACTTTGCAGGGAAATGGTAATTGGAATGTTACCAATATTAATGCTACGGATCCAGTGGGCTATTGGCCAAAAGGTAATTATACATTAAGTGTTAGTTCGGGTTGTGGTACAAAATTAATCAATGTAGTGGTACAAGGTTATAATGCTAGTTTATCAGGCAACACACTTACTCCAGTTTGTGGTGGTTTTAATTATGTAATGAACGGTACGTTTGATGTGCAAAGTGCTTACCAAGTCATCATCGTTTCCGGTCCCACAAGTGTAGGGCAAGTTCGTGATTTGGCAAGTACAACAGCATCGTTGCCTTTTAATGGTTTGTCTTATGGCACGTATGTTTTTGGTTTACGTATAAAAGGTGGTTCTACTAATGTACTTACCCAAACCGTAACCTATTCCGCAGCCAATGCAATAACAGTAGATACCACCAATACAGGTGGCTATGTTTGTAGCGCAGGTGCAACTAATGGCACTTTAACCATTGTGGCAACTACCAATTCTCCCTCACCGGGTAATACGCTAGAGTATGCATTAAGCCTAGATGGTGGTGCAACTTTTGGTGCTTACCAAAGTGGCAATAGTTTTAGTGGTTTGGCTAGTGGTACGTATTACTTTAAAGTAAAAGACGGGTGTGGTAATGTTATTACGCAATCTGCTCAGATAGGTGTGGCAGCCGCTCCGGTAGTTTCTGTAAATGGTGTTCCGGGTGATCAGTCATTATGCAATACTCATACAGGAGAAACTGTAATGCTTACATTAGATGTCAACATTCCTAGTGCTACCTACGCCTGGACAGGTAATGGCATTACCGCAGCCAATAGTAATCTCAAAAATCCTGTTATTTCTGTTGCAGATATGTCTGTGGGTGTAAACAATTACAGCTGTACAATAACGCTTGGCGCGCCTTGCAACGCCACCAGTGTGGGTAACGTAGCGATAACTATTTTGGCAAACCCAACGGTAGTAATAACCAATCCAGCAGCGGTATGTTTTCCTAACACAGTAAGTATTACGCCAGTGGCAGTTACCACAGGTAGCGATGCCGGTTTAACCTATACCTATTTTACAGATGCTGTAGCTACAACTACTTTGGCTTCGCCAAGTGCCATAGCTGTTAGCGGGACATACTACATAAAAGGAACTAACAGCAATGGCTGTTATACCATAAAGCCAGTAACAGTCACCATCAATCCGTTACCAATTGCAACTATCACTTACTCAAATAGTCCGTATTGTAAACGTGGTACAGCAACAGTTACGCAATCTGGGGTTACAGGAGGTACGTATTCATCAGACGCTGGTGTAAGCATCAATGCATCTACAGGCGCTATCAATTTAGCAGCAAGTACAACAGGTAACCATACAGTAACCTATAGTTTTACTAATGGTACTTGCGCCAATACCACAACGGCAATTATCACTATCAATGCTTCTACATTGCCAACTGCACTTGCAGATATAACAGCACAATGTAATACAACACTTACAGCGCCTACATTAAGCGATCCTTGTGCAGGTGTGATAACCGCAACTACTACCACCACTTTCCCAATAACAACACAAGGAACAACGGTGGTTACTTGGACATTTAATTATGGTAATGGATACACACAAACGGTTACCCAAAACGTGATTAACACTACCTGCGCCTGCACAAAACCTGCTGCAACAGGATCACCAACGCAATATACCAAAATGGGTATTACTGTGCAGCAAAAACAATCTGCATGGCCAGAAAATATCCCAAATGGTTTTATGGCTCTAGAATCTAAAGAAAAAGGATTTGTAATTACAAGGGTTCAAAATGAAGCACAAATTACTGACCCAAAAGAGGGAATGATTATCTACGACATGGATGCAAATTGTGTAAAACTCTACAACGGTACTGTTTGGAATTGCATCAAAAAAACCTGTAACGACTAAGAGCATATCTTAAAAATCAAAAAAGGGAGTAAAGGACCCTTGCCAAGATTATAAATCTTGGCAAGGGTATTAAGCCTGCTAATTTTTATTACAAAACACATATTATCAATTTTAGACAAATACATTAAAATGAAAAAAAATATAGTTATAATAGCCTTTTCTATGCTTTCAACTGCTGCAAATGCCCAAGTTTCAATTGGTGGCAAGCAAAGCGTAGAAGGTACAAGTACACTTTTGGATTTTAATAATACCGCTACCAATACCAATGGGATTATCCTTCCAGCGGTTACAAATGTATCCAATGCACTCGCAACCAACACTACATACAATAACGGAACTTTTCTTTTTGATATAAGCACCGGGAAAATAAAAATGTACGAAAATAGCACATGGGTTGATCTAAGCCCGGCTGGAAACTCAGCGTCAATTATAGCGAATACTTCAACCGAATCAACAGCAAACCAAGGGGTTATTATAGGCTCGGCTACAAGTAATGCCAAAGGTGTATTAGTTTTAGAATCTTCTAATAAGGCTATGATCCTTCCAAGGATAGCTACTCCACATCTAACTGTAAAAAGCCCATATCCTGGAATGTTGTGTTATGATACCACAAGTAAAACCATCGCTTTATTTGATGGTAATGTTTGGAATTATTGGAAATAAAATAATTGACTTATTCTTTTATGAATATCCGTTTATTTGCCTAATTCTTTAATGTTAGCAATAATGAGCCTATCAAACAATTTTTCTCCAAAATATCTTCGATTCAGTTTATAAACAAACTCATTTAAGTACAATTGAAGGTATTTTCTTTTTATTTTATGATAATTTCCAAGAAGATTTCTTTTGGCATTGCTTATTGCAATATGGACCCATTTTAAAGTTTCTTTCGTAGTTTCTTTTGAGCTTTTTTCCATCACGTGAAGTTCTACAAAATCTGCAATATCAACATACGATGTACTTTTATCCGTAAACACGATACTTTGATTATCTATTGATTCTTGAATAATTTCGTTAATTTCTTCTGAATCATGCCCTTGCAAAACCTTGGCTTTAAAGAAACGAACGTGCTTTTCCTTTTTGCCTGTTTCAACATTTTCCAAAAAGGTACTTTCTGCCATCATTGCAACGTTCTGCTTTCCTACAGCTCCTTTTCCACGAATCCCTTTTTCCTGTTCTATTTCGCTGGATTCTACGGTGTAATAGGCTTCATCAAATTCAATCATTCCTTCCAATGTGTACATAGAGTCACGGTTTCCCATAGCGGTTCTTAATTTGTGAACCATAGACCAAACGGGTTCATATCTTTTTAATCCCAATTGTTTTTGAATCTCTTTTGCCGAAAAACCTTTCTTAGTAGCACTCATTAAAAACATGGCTTTGTACCAAACTAAAAAGGACAATTTTGAAAACTCCATAATCGTTCCTTTTCGCAGAGAGGTTCGGTATTTACAGTTTTTACATTCATAACTCCACTTATCTTTCTTCCAGTAATGATCTTTACCGTTACATTTCGTACAAATAACGCCTTGCAAATCTCTCTGTTCTTTAAAATGAATTCTGCAATCTTCTTCTGTGCCAAAATGAGCTGTAAAACTAAATAAATTCATCGTTATTTATTTGACTAACACAAAGATAGTGAATTTTAGGTTATTTTACGGATATTCATTATTATTTTAATAAATGTGAAAAGACCTCTATCTTTAGGATGTGGATATACTAATTTAGCTTCCAGTTGGAGTTGTTAGGCATAAAACCTTAATTTTAACGTATGAAACAAGGGCGAAAAATCTATGATTCGGCTTTTAAAAAGCAATCAGTTCAATTGAGCTATGAGCGATCTAATATTTTAGAACTGGCAAGAGAGCTGGATATTGCAGTTGCAATGTTTTACAAATGGAGAAAAGATTATCAGGAGTTTGGAGCATCATCGCAATCATACCGATGAAGATAAGAGCAATTTATCCTCAAATAGTAGCCCTCGAATGGGGACTTTAAGTCCACAAACCTTAAGTCCTTAGTGGTTTAGTTTATTTACAATTTAAAAAGCCACAAGATAGCGGAGGATAATTGTATAGAACAACTTTAATTCATTGATTTTTTTCAGAGAATACCATAAATTTGTTATAGTGATAATTTTATGAGGTAAAACAATTCGATATGGCAAAAAACAAAAAAATAGAAGTACAACAAGGTATTGATATTGTTTTGTATCAGGACAAGGAAGAGGATTAAATTTCGCTGACGGATACTGCAAGATATAAGGATACAGAGCATACCGACAGTATTATTCAAAACTGGATGAGAAACAGAAATACGGTGGAGTTACTTGGCTTTTGGGAAACAATATATAACCAGAATTTTAAGAAGCCGTCTCATTTCCATGATAAATTTTGTAATTCCATTAATAGTTCTTTAAATCGTTTAAAAATCAATAACAGCATCCAGCGCATCATCCACATCCTTACTTATAAAGTTAGCTTGGTAATTTACGGTAGTTGTAATAGAGGAGTGTCGATATAATTTCTGAAGCATCTGAACAGAGATTTTATCACCTGAAATATTTCCAAACGTGTGCCTTTAGATGTGCATTGTAACATTTTTGTTAATTTTTGCTAGTTTGGCAATTCGTTTTAAATATTTATTCAACTTTTTATTGGCATTTCTGATGACAGCCAACACCGCTTTAGAATCTTTCTCATCAACGCCTTTCAATTCGGGAAAAATATAACCTCCATTCAATACTTTATAAGGTTCATAATACGAAAAAATCGTTAAAGCCTTCTCGGGAATCTTTAGAGAAACCACTTTTTGGTTCTTATTCATTTGATATCGCAATCTTCCTTCCTGAACATCTTTCCATTTCATTTCCAAAACATCGGCAACTCTTATTCCAGCAAGATAAAAACTCAGCAGCCATACATTTCGTGTATACCATTCCTTAGAGCTGGGATCTAATTCCAATTGTTCAATTGCCAATACCTCGTCTTGAGTTAAGCCAATTTTAATGGACTCAGGAAACTTTATTTGAATCTTATCTTTACCAAAAGGATAGTTCTTATTATCAATGATTCCTTCTTTGATCGCTGAGTTATAAATCGTTCTGATAACAATCAAATGATTCACAATAGTCCGGTCACAAATTTCTCGTTCTGCTTTCAGATACGATTGAAAGCCCTTAAGCAGAGGAACGTCGATCTGCTCAATCGGAAACTTTTTACACTTTAAAAATTCTTTAAAATGTGCCACTCTGGGTTTCTCAGCAGATAACTGATTATATTTTTCCAATCTTTCCAGATTTTTTAGATAATCTTCAGCAATAGTGAAGAAGTCATTTCCTTTATTGATGATCCTTTTTCGGATTGCTTTTACCGAAACATTCTTATCCGAAGCATCCATCTCGATCAGTTTTCCTCCAGTTTCTGTAATTCTTTTCGTAATAAGATTATTAAGACGCACTGCGTTAGGGTGAGACTTTCGCACTTTTTTGTTTTTCTCATCCCAATGTTCTTTCTCAATATGGGGTCGGCTCACGAAAAGTAAAAAAACCGGGTTAAGGATAAAATCTATTATAAATTATTGTTTTGATAGTTGTTATAAATTATTCGTTCTTAATGGTTTCAACTCTCCCGGTTTAAATGTTACTTTATTATTCCATACATAATCCCCTGTTAGATGGATGTGTTCCCAACCTAAAGGAGAAAGATACTGAAGAAATTCTTCATTAATTTCTTCACCCTGTTCTTTCAGGTGCTGCACTGCTTTCTCAATATAAACTGTATTCCACAAAATAATGGAGGCTGTAGCGAGATTGAGACCTCCGGCTCTGTATCGATGACTTTCAAAGCTCCGTTCTCTTACCTCTCCAAGACGGTTAAAATATATTGCTCTTGCCAAGGCGTTCCGGGCTTCTCCTTTATTTAATCCTACAGTAACCCTTCTTCGCAGGGTTGGATCCATATACCATTCAAGCATAAACAATGTTCTTTCTATTTTCCCAAGTTCTCTTAGAGCCGTTGCAAGTCCATTTTGTCTGGGATAGCTTCCTATTTTCCGGATAATAAGAGATGCTGTCACTGTTCCATTCTTTATAGAGGTAGCCAGTCGTAGAATATCATCCCAGTTTTGAGTAATTATTTTAGTATTAATAGTTCCTCCGATATGTTCCGATAGGACAGAATAATCATGGTTTCCAGGAGGAATATATAATTTTTTTTCATTCAGATCTCTGATTCTGGGAGCAAATTTAAATCCCAGAAGATGCATTAATGCAAATACATGATCCGTGAACCCTGCAGTATCCGTATAATGCTCTTCAATCTGAAGATCCGATTCATGGTAAAGAAGCCCGTCCAGAGTATAGGGAGCATCTCTTGTACCTACAGTGATGACGTTAGTAGGACAAATGAAGAAATAGGGTGTATTATAAATCTGCTTGATGCCGCCAAAAATTTTCTGCGGATTTAGATTTTCATCGCACTCTACCATTTTAGAATATGTTGCTACAATAGCATTTTTAGCGGACACACCAAACTTGACAGAGAGAAACTTAAATCTTAATAAAATTTTTCAGTTTTTGCTTTATAATTCTCTATAATCATTTTGATAAAAGAATTTTTATCGCTTTTCATTATCGCTATTTCAGGACTATCTCTCATTATTTTATTGAGTTCCCTTACATTTTCATCACTCCAAATAGACAATTCAACAATAATAGGAGTTAAAGCCAAACCCTTTTCAGTCAACAGATACAGATTAGTTTTTTTATTATCAGGAAGCTGTTTTTTTATAATAATTCCTAATTCTTCCAAACATTTAAGTTTAGAAGAAAGAATATTGGTAGCAATGGCTTCATCACTTTCAATAAAATCTTTAAAAGTCATACTATCTTCTATCAACATTTGCTTGATGATAACCAAAATCCATTTATCACCTAAAATATCAATGGCAGAAGTTATAGGGCATTTGCATCTAAATTTATAATTCATTTTAACAAACTGTTAATTTTACTTGCATTTTGCAAATTATCTTTTTTTTTCACTTGCGTATTAAAAGTAATTTACTAATTTTGCTTGCGATACAAAAGTAATAATTTAAATTTAAAAAAAATGGACAATCAAGAAAAAAGCACCGAAAGTGCACAGGTTACAAAACCAGCCTACATTATGGTTCAAATGAAAGTGAATAGCCTTGAAGAGCTTAATCAACGCTATGCACAATTTGCAATTCCTATTTTAATGAAACACGGAGGGCAAATGATAGCAGGAACACCAGCTCCAAATGTAAAAGAAGGAGAATGGGACGGAAATTGGGCAGCAGTACTTCAATTTCCAAGTATGGAGGCAGCCGAAGGATGGTACAACTCGGAGGAGTATCAACCCTATAAAAACCTTCGTATTAACGAACTGCAATCAGAAGCAGGTAGAGTGGTAATTATACCAGGAATGTAGGCATAAACCAAATTTGACAATCCAAACTCGGTAAAAAGGGTTTGGGTTGTTATTTTAGATCTATTAATTTTCAAAAAATGAATAAAGTATTAGTAACAGGAATATCTGGGTTTGTTGGACAACATTGTGCTGTCGAATTATTAAAAAAAGGTTATGCTGTTAGAGGTTCGGTTAGGAGTTTATCTAAAACAGATGAAGTGATTAACGGTATAAAAAAAGAAATTGACCCAAAAGGAAATTTAGAATTTTGCGAACTTGACCTTATGAAAGATGAAGGTTGGGACGAAGCAATGGAAGGTTGTGATTTTGTGCTTCATATTGCTTCGCCATTTGTAGTAAAAGTACCAAAAGACGAAAACGAACTAATAAGACCGGCTGTTGAAGGAACATTAAGAGCCTTGAAATCTGCAAAAAAAGCAGGAGTAAAAAGACTGGTGCTTACTTCTTCAACTGTGGCTATGAGTGGAGGGAAAGAAGGCTTGATAAAATTAAATCAAGAAAGTTGGACAGATCTAAATGCAAGAAATGTAACTGCTTACTTTAAAAGCAAAACACTTGCAGAAAAAAGTGCTTGGGATTTTATAAAAAATCAAACGGGTGATAATAAATTAGAATTAGTTGTTGTAAATCCCGGACCAATTTATGGACCAACATTGACAGGCAATTTGGCTACGGAAGCGATGGACTTTTTCAAAAAATTAATTACAGGACAAGTCCCAATGTTACCAAAAGCGTATTCGGTAATGTCTGATGTAAGAGATGTAGCAACAATTCACGTTTCAGCATTGGAAAATGAAAAAGCAAATGGAAAGCGTTTTATTGTAACATCTGAAAAGCCTTTTGCCATTCAAGAAATTGCAAAAATTTTAAAAGCAAATAGTTATGATAAAGTTAGCACCAGACTTGCACCTACATTTTTATTGAAATTTATGGCTAATTTTAATGACGAAATGAAAGGAATGTTACCATTTGTAGGAAATACAATAGAAGCTGACATAAGCAACACGAAGAACACATTTAACTGGACACCCATCAACTTTGAGAAAACGGTTATTGATACAGCAAAATCGGTGGAAAAAGCAATCA
Source organism: Chryseobacterium sp. HMWF035 (assembly GCF_003094695.1). Lineage (NCBI taxonomy): Bacteria > Pseudomonadati > Bacteroidota > Flavobacteriia > Flavobacteriales > Weeksellaceae > Chryseobacterium > Chryseobacterium sp. HMWF035. The sequence goes on from NZ_QEHP01000132.1 coordinate 14,199, forward strand.
AGAAATAAAAAGAAAAGACCAAAACAAAATGCCAGCCGCTAATAGGGTTTGCCAAAATGTGGGCAGAAGTGCTAAATTTGAACATTCATATTTCAAAATCCCCCATTTCGGCAAGCCCCAAAAACGTTTTCAGTATATCTGTGAACTGGCTTTTCCAAGACTTCCGGATAAAGTGCTTCATCAGGATCAAGATAAGCACAGATTTCACCAACTGCATATTCCACGCATTTTCTTTTCGTAGCTCCGCGACCTTCATTTATCTGATTTTCATATAGCTTAAATCGTGCATCATTAGATATAATTTTCTTTATTGTTTCTACTGAATCATCTGTTGATCCATCATCTATAATAATAGCTTCCCAATTATAATATGTCTGATTAATTAAAGAATTATAGCAATCTACAAAATATTCTCCATTATTATAATTTGCAATAAGGATAGAAACTTTTATCATTGTTAAATTAAATTAAGGATAAATCTATTAAAAAACAAAACTTTAATAAATTTTATCCTTAACCCGGTTTTTTTACTTTTCGTGAGCTGACGCCAATATAATAACCAAGAGCAACAAAGGAAGATTTTCGTTCTTTGGTAATTCTGATGTAGATGGGATATTGCCCCTGTTTATTGGGTTTCTTTCTTAAAATAGCAGTAATAGATGACATGTAAAATAAAAAATTAGAAGTAACCCACCTGCAAAAAAAGCATTCAAGAACTTTGAAGAAACAAAGAATATATAGGAATTATAAAATTTGAAGAATGCT
>NZ_QEHP01000132.1:14973-34754 GCF_003094695.1 Chryseobacterium sp. HMWF035
TAAGGAGCATATTGATCGGATATATGGGTATAAAACTGAACTCCGGGACTGCTTCCATATTTTGGATTAATGTTTCCTCTTTTATGGGCACGGCTTCCTACTGCAAAACGCTGACCATCAGATGAAGAAGTTTTTCCTTCACCCCAATATCCCGAAAAAGGATGCTTGTAATGATAATTAATAATTTCTGCTAGAGCCGAGGAATATGTTTCATCCCGGATATGCCAAGCCTGAAGCCATGAAAGTTTAGAATAAGAAATTCCGGGAGAAGCATCTGACATTTTCCTTAATCCCAGATTAATAGCATCGGATAAAATAACAGTAAGCATTAAATTTTTATCTTCAGCTTTATCTCCTGATTTTAAATGGGTAAAGTGATCTGAGAAATGAGTCCAGCCGTCTACTTCCTGGAGAAGGTCTGTAATTTTTATATAAGGCAATAGTCGATATACTTTTGTAGACAAGGTTTCCGCTTCCGGAGGAACAGCATTATCCAATGGTTTAATTTTTATTCTATCATTACTTACAGAAGCTTCCGGAAGAGCATTTTCCTCTGCCAGCCTACATGCAATTTCCATCTGATCTTCCAACTGCTTAATTTTTTCAGTTAAATATTGAGTGGCATCCAAAGGTATATCCAATGGAAGATTATTCTCATCCTTCATTGCCAAAAATAAGTCCTCAGGGATAAGGTAATCTTCAAAATCTTTATACTGACGTGATCCCTGTACCCAAAGATCTCCGGAACGCAGATGGTTCTTGAGTTCAGAAAAGATGCACAACTCATAAAACTTTCTATCAGTACCGTTCTCAGTAAATACCCGTTCTTCCCATCTTTTTCTTATAAAACCTGATGGTAGCTTTTCCGGAATTTTTTTTATTTCTCCTTTATATAGCTGTCGGAGGATATCTACTGCTCTTAATATATCTGTTGCTATTGGCGCTGACCGGAAATCAAGCTCCTGCAGGAATTCTCCGGCGTACCTCTTGATACTGGAATATTTATCGGCGGTCAAATACAGATAAGGTCTTCCGCTTTCTGAAAACAATTTTTCAAACTCTGACTCCATTTTATCCCAGGAAATCTCATGGGCTAATTTTACCAACGGATGCTCCATATTAATAAGCTCGGTGAGTCTGGTCTTAAATAAATTCTGCTGTAAATCCTGTTTTATTTTTCCTAATATTTTGCCACTTTCTATACCCCAAAAATAAGATTTCATACAATTTTCAACAACCATTTTAACCGTATTTTAATGCATGATAATGCAAATCAAAACATTATCACAATTTTAAGGAATGACTAAATAATTTGCTGAGTTCAAGTTATTTTATTTACAAAAATAGTTTTTAAGAGAGCCATTATTTTTTATTGGAACCTATTACAACAGTTAACTTTTATCTATCAAATTTATTACGCTTTTGATAGATTTTATCCTTACCCCTTTTTTTACTTTTCGTGAGCTGACCGCTTAACCATAGTTTTTTTTCTCACCATATATGTTTAATAGTTTCATAAGTCCAAATAAAATAAGCGTTACTACAAAAATAATTTTGATTTGGCTTGTAAACAATATCAAGATAAAAATAATTAGAAGCATCGATGTTTTGAATAGATTTTCCATATTAAACTTAAATTTTTCTCTTGGCGTAATTTCGTAAGTCATCCCTTTGTATTTTTTGAAAATTAGCCAATAAAAATAATAAATTAAAAATCCCGCAAAAAAATTGTTTATCAAAAAAACTCTTAATGGCAGTACAATTACATTTTCATTTTCACTAGATTCAGCAAGAAATGCTGTTGTAAATGGAAAAAAGACTATAGGAAGTAAGACAAATATATTGGCAATAATCATTCTGTTATTGTAATTGTGTAGGTGTTTAAATAAGAAATGGTGTTGCATCCAATAAGTTGCTATTAATACAAAACTTAATAATAATGCAACAAAATGGCTTCTCAAAGCAAGTAAATCTGTACAAACACTTTCAAATGTACTTTCCTTTGAGATATGAGGAAATTTAAAGTCAATCACCAATAATGTAATTGCAATAGCAAAAACGGCATCACTAAAAAATGCAATTCTTTCCACTTGGAAATCTTGTTTTGGGTGTTTTTCTATTTCAGTTAGTTTTTTATGCATAAGTTTATTTCGTTTCAATTTCAATTATTTTTGTACCATAATCTCCCAAATATTGAGTAAGTAATTTTTCATACACTTTGTATCCGTCATCTACGTTTGTAAAGATTAAAAGTCCTTGTTTTGTGTTTGGAAAAATAAATACTATTGTTTGTACACCTTTGTCAGCGCCCCCGTGAGTAAGTGCAAAATTACCATCGTCAAAATTGTATATTTCTAAACCAAGTCCAAAATGTTTTTTATTTTTAGAAGCTATTTGGTTTGTTGTCATATCTTTGAAAACTTTTTTAGAAAGACCTTCCCCGTTCATTAAGCTAATTAAAAACTTTCCATAATCTTCGATAGTAGTCAATAAGTCGTCCGCTGCATTTGGAATATTATTCTTTACAGTTTCATAAGGTTTATCTTCTGGGCTATACCCAATGGCAAGTCTTTCCGTGTCAATGTTTTTATCCCAAATAAATCTTGTGTCATACATTTTTAATGGTTGAAAGATAAGTTCATTTGCTAACTGTTGTAATGATTTATGAAACTTACTCTCCAATGCTTTTCTTAAATATTCAAAACCTTCACCTGAATATTGATAGCTTGTACCTGGGTCAAATTGAAAACTTAATTTTTTGTCTTTATCCAAATAACGCCAATTTTGAAAGCCTGTTTGGTGGCTTAAAATTAATCTTGTTGTTAATTTTTTATTTCGTGGGTCATTTGCAATGTCTGGGTCAGTCCAATATTTATAAACGGGTTCGTCTAAATTCCACTTACCCAAACTTACTAATTTTAATGCAATCATTGCAGTTACGGGCTTTGTGAGTGATGCAACATTGAAAATAGTATTATATGGTGCCGAAACACCTTTTGATATTTCTCCAAATACTTTTATTTGTTTTAGTTTTCCCTTTTCAATAACTCCAAGTCCAAGAGTTGGTACTTTATTTTCTTTTAACCATTTTTCAATGGCTTTATCATTGTCAAAAATTGGAATCTCATTTTCTTTTTTGCTTTCCGTTTGGTGGTCATAACTCAAACATTTATTTAGTTTCCATTGTCCGTTTTCTAAAAGCCAAACACTTGTGAATTTCGCAGTACTTGCATAACTTTCTTTTTTTCCCGCAATGGTCTCATAAAACTTGTGAATGCCTAATTGAATAGCACCGTACAAATTTTTGCCTTTGTATAATGGATAAATTTCAGAATTTCCATTTACAAGTTCTCTTCTTGATTGGTAAGTGGTAGGTGAAAAACAAAGCCCATTTCGTAAATTATGAATAAAAGTAGCTTTATAAGAAATACTGTCTCTATCGTGAAAGAACTCAAATTTGTCGCTTAACAAATTTTCAAACTGTTTTATATCACAAGTATTGAAACCAACATTAAAAAGCAAACTGTCCTTTAAAAGTATTGTTTTGTAAAGTTCTGATTGTGTCGTAACTTGTCCAAATACAGAAATCCTTGTTGTCAAAAATAAAAATAGTAAAATTGTTTTTTTCATTCTGTTGTTGTTTAATGTTTTCAAAAATCCTCGGTTCAATTTTGCTTGTTAAAAGGTTAAAAAATCGAAGTTGAGATATAACTTTGCTATTCTGTTTAATTTTTTAGATTTTACCGAAATAATTACTTTGTCCTAATGTGGGGACAAAACTCCAGCAGCACATTTGAAATTCATCTTCTTTTTCGAAATTTAAAAGAGTCCACTCCTTAAGCTCAAAGTCATAATAGCCCAACGAATAGCTCATACTTTCTGAGCTATCATAAATGAGTACCTAAATCGAGAAATCTTCATTATCACAAGGAGGATAAATCTCCATTGGATAAAAAATATGTGGTGTATTATAAACATATCCCCTTCCGTAAAAACGATCATAATAATAGCGCCTTTCTGAAATAGCTATATCCAATTCTTTTTTATTCAAATAGTCTGATAATGAAAGAATCCCTCTATTGGGCTGACATGACAAAAAGGTTTCTATCGGCACATAAGGCTTTAGGTTTTTTTTCTCTTTTTTCATAATATTTAATAGGTTAAATCACTTGAAAGGAGAGTTATCAAAAATTTCATGAATAGAATTTATCTATTGTTGATATTAATTGTTTATTTTAAGACATTGATAATGATTTTTAATGATAAGAAAAGGATTTAAATATATTTTGACTCTTTGGAATAAGTAATGTTTTAGCCTATTATAGGAGTAACTGTTACTTTGGTTTTCTGAAAGTAATTCACTCTTTATTCGATCAACACTTTTTGTCTTGAATTAGGTATTGGAAATTTTGAAACTTTTCTTCCATCTTGCAATAGTATTGCGGCTCAAATTGAATTTTTTTGCAATAGCAATATTGGTAATTTGATTTTTTCTCTGATAATCCAAAATTTGAATTATAGTTTCTTTATCATAAGATTTGTACTTTTGGTTATGATTTTCTAAGTATCGATCACTACCAAATATCATCTTATTAATTCTTATTACATCTAATACATTTAATTGATTTTTTAAGAGAGGCAAGAGTTCTTCTTTTCTATTGTAAAATTTTTTTTCTATTATGTCCTTAAAAATTTTATTATAATTGGGCTGCTCAAATTTTCTCATTGATTATTTATATTTTATTATAATTCTGTAATAATTATTTCAATCTAAAGAATTCTTCGAGGCTTGTCTCTGGTTTGTTTATTCCTAGATAATTTGCTTTGAGCAACCTTTATTTCATGAATTCTGCGAGATTGCCAATTCAGATATTAAGAATTAATTATTCTTTAGTGAAAGGTTGGCTTTAACTAGAAGCCTAAAAATTAACAACCTTAACATTAGCGAAATAATTTTTGAGTCACAATCAATAATTGGAACTATATTTAATAATCCATTTATATAAAGTAGTCTTAGGAATCTTATACTCACTGATAATCTCTTTTCTATCTTTCTCTCCTTTTTCAATTAATTCCAATATGAATTGAATTATTTCTTTTGTATAAATGTTCTTACGAAACTGTGGTAGAGCTGATTTAGTCGTTTTTTTAATGTCCTCTCGAGAGGGAGGCGAATAAAGAATCAGATGCTGAGTATATATCCTGAAAAAGTCATATTCTAATAGCTTACTCCATTTGAGAAGTAAGTCGGTTTCCAGATTTTCACAAGTATACATCATTAGTATTGTTTTTTCATTACAATTAAAAAAATTACAAATTCTGGATACACTTGCATCTTCACATTCCGAAACTTTAGTTTTTATAATTTGTCCTATATGTATGTTCTTAAAATCAAAATTCATTTTATTTAGTAATATTCTTTGAATTAAAATATTGACTTATCCCTTTAATTAATATTGGGAACTACGATTAGTAAGCGGTTTTCTAACAAAGTCCCTTCGGCAAGCTCAGGATAACATCTCGAACACTAACCGCAATATTTAAATATTGTCAGGTTAAGCCCCTTTTGAAGCATTTATTAGTAAAAGGGATAAGTCAATTAAAATATTAATTTAAACGCTGAGCTGTAAAGTAGAAATATACATTGGTTGCGTCTCTAGTTGCATGGTATGTTAATTGATACCATTCACCAGTAGGAAAGGTGAGCATAGCATTTACATATTCTGCCGTACCACCAGAACTGGATCCTAAACCGAACTGATCATCTCCATCTACTCTATAAGAATATCTTTGGGCAGGCAGGGAGGTATTTGCCCCATTACTATATACATCGTTGGTAGATAATGAAGAGATATTAAATACTGCTGCTGGCTGTCCTCCCGAATTTGTATTAAACAAGACCGGAGAAACTGAATTTGCAAAAAAAGGGGTTTCCACAAAATCCATTCTTAATCCATTGATAACAATATATTGTGATTGAACACTAGAGACTTGAGTATCATAGCTAGCTTTTTCTGAGTAATCTGTAAAAGTTGTACCCGCTGTATTTGTAGATTTTCTGTTGATATTTGAACCATGATTGGTAAAAAAAGTATTGGCATTAACAACTACTCTGAAGCTTTGTACCTCTCCAATTGCAAATACGTTTCCTGCACCTACCACAGCATTACATCCGGTTGCTCCAAAAGTAGTGGGAATTGCAAAAACAGCTGTCGACGGAGTCGATCCGTTTGGTGTACCTGTAATGTCATAAATCAATACACCATCTCCTGCATTTAAAGTACCTGCTCTCAAAGTAGCATTCAAGCCTGTAACACCAGTGGATGATATAGAGGATCCATTGCTATATGAAGCGCCATTGCCTCCTGTATATGCGATAGACATATTGCCTACATAAGGAGAGCCCGACACATAGGATTTTGGAGAAAGGCTTACGCTTGAACAGTTTAACGTAGTTATGCCTGGTGGTATTGAAGAAGAATCTTTAATACTTCTCCATTCGGAACCATTCCAATAGTAAAATCCCTTGGAGAAAGAACCGGCATCTGCAACAAGATAGACCAACTGTCCGCTTACGGAACCATTGGTCGTAAGATTACTCACTCTGGGTACCAGTATGCCGTCTTTAGCCGTCACCGCTCCCAGATGATTTACGCCTCTTACATCTAGTGTGGTCTCCGGAGTGGGAGTATTGACTCCCACCTGAGAAAACCCCAAAATACCTGTAAGGATTAAAGCAAGCAATAAAAAATTGTTCATCAGCTTTTGTATAAAAGCATTAGAATAGGTGATATGTGTGTTTTTAGATATCGTGTTCCCTTTTTTTGATGGAAATAATTTTTTTTTCATTGTGTAAGTATTATTTTTTTCCTAAAAGATTTATGTATTAAAATATATTTTAATAGGATATTGTTTTACACAATACTATTGTATATCGGCTGCTTTTCTTATGATGTGTCTTTGATATACAGAATATTAAGATATATCTCTATAGCATCTTCATTATGCTTTGTGGTAATTTTCGTTTAATAATTATAAATTCTCTAAGAAGAGTTTATAATTATGACTCTACCAAAGAAAGTTTTCTTTGGTAGAGTCATGAAGATTCTTAGTTTTTTATACAACGCATACTACGTCCAATTACTTTATAATAACTAGAATTTGTTGTATATGGGGGAACTGTATTACTAAAATATCTATAAATAGCCCATCCATCAGCAGAATTATGATTACTTGTATTATACTCACCTCTTATTACTGTATCTAAAGATGCGGAAGAATCATCCCTTCTCAATCCTGCGGAAATTTTTAAAATAGAATTAGCTGCAGTGGTTAAGTTTGTAATGCCGGCTGAATTAACATAATTAGTCCACTCGGTGGAAGTAGGTACTCTATACCCGCTTGGGCAAGGATTATTAGCACTGCTCTCAGAAGACCAAAGAGTTCCAGAGCTATTTCCCCAATTACCGCTTCCTCCTCCATATTTAATGAATAATGCATCAGTTGGATTACTACTTTGAGTAAAGGTCGAACCATTTAAAAATGTTCCTGTAGTGGCAGAAGTTCTAGTGATCAATTCATGTCCATCAGGTTTTCTACCCCATTGAAATAAACTTCCAAAGGCCAAATAATCTGACGCGCTTGTAGCTTGCTGTGCAAGATTAAAATTTGGATGGTTTATATCTGCATAGTGAGCTCCTAAATTATTATTAAGCCACGTATTCCCATCTTCAGCAACAACAGGTAAATACAACATATAATGAGATGTACTGTTACCCGTATTATCTGCTACACCAAACATTTTATCAGGAATTCCTGGAATATCTCTTACTTGGTAAGTAGTGGTATTGTATGCATTGTTATAAGGATAAACCAGACTTGCTAAAAGAACTCCTAAAGTATCATTACCAAGACCGGCATTAAGGTCTAGTTTTTTAGCATTCAGCACCCCTCCTACAGATGCTATCGTTGCTGTAATATATGTGGTACTAGAGGTATATGCTTGTGACGCCCAAGAAAGAGTAACATTTCTGCTTACCCCATCTTCCGTAAGATTGGCAGGTACATTTACTGTCGTAGAATATGCAGGCAAGGTATTACTTGCCGTAGCTGTTACTGGTATTCTTACTGTAACACCTGCTGTAGTTAGAGTACCTTGTACATTTATTGTAACGGCTTCATTACTGCCATCAGCAGCTTGTACATTAGTAGAAGCAGGAGCTGTAGGTGTAGTATATGGTAAATAGTCCTGATCAAATATAGAAGCAATCATATGTATTCTATTCTGAGCCAATGTTATAGATGTAGGAATAGTAATAGCTGCCGTTACGGGAAGAGAAAAAGTACAGCTTTGTCCTCCGAAAGTAATAGCAAAATTTGCTGTACCATTACCAATAGGAGTTCCGGAAATAGTGTATGTAAGATTTCCTGAACCAGAGTTAAGAGCGCCTGCCTGTAACGTAGCTGTTAGTCCCGTAACACCTGTAGAGGCTATACCTGAACCTGCAGAATAAGTATTGCCGTTCCCCCCACTATACGGAATAGTAGCTGAGCCATTATATGCAACATTCTGGTTTGCACTTGATGGACTATAACTTCCGGAAGCACAATTAAGAGACGTTACGGTAGCAGAGGGCGAATTTACCGTTCTGGTAAAACTACAGCTACTTCCTCCAAGTGTAATGGTAAATTGAGCAGTACCACCAGAACCAGGTGTTCCGGAGATGGTATAAATGACTGATCCTGGACCATTATTCACAGAGCCGGCAATAAGAGACGCTGTAAGTCCTGAAACACCAGAAGATGAAACACTTTGCGCAGGATATGCTCCCCCATTACCACCTGTATAGCTTACTGTTTGTGTTGCTCCAGAAGCAGCAACCCCTGCCGTTAAAGTACCTGTCGGAGTACTTCCTGCACAGTCTAAAACAGATACAGCACCTGCACCGTTAACATTAATCGTAAAAGTACAGCTAAAGCTACCAAAAGTAAAGAGAAAAGAAGCTACGCCAGAGCCAATAGGAGTTCCGGAAATTGTGAAAATAAAATTTCCGCCATTTCCGTTGGTAAGAATCCCAGAATTAAGAACTGCAGTTAATCCTGTTACTCCTGTACTATTGATTAATTGGCTGCTGTATGCTATGCCGTTACCTCCTGTATAAGGAACAGATATGTATACCCCATTTACAGAAATGCCTGAAACCACAGATCCTGTCTGTGTAGCAGAAGTACAGTTTAATCCACTAATCATGGGACTAGTAAGTGTTCCTAAACAATCAGACCAAGAATTACTTTGATAGACTTTTATACATTTATTAGCAATATCATAGATCAACATTCCATTTTCAGGAACCGCAATTGCTGAAGTATTTGGAACACGGGTTATTAGCAAAGCTTTACTATCAGATGTTAAATCTAAAATAGCAGAGCCAAGAGGAGAATTCGTTCCTATCCCTACATTGCCATTGTCTTTTGCCACAAAATCTGTTCCTGTATCTCTTGCTGTTGCTCCATCAGATTTGGTTCCTAATTTTACTAAAGTATTAGCAAAATCATTCACCCAGGCATCATCTGTCTTATCCCCTCCCATAGAAGACCACAGGCTTCCATTCCAGTAGTAAAATCCTTTAGAGAAAGAGCCTGTATCTGCAACAAGGTAAACCAATTGTCCGTTTACGCTTCCATTGGTAGTAAGATCACTTACTCTTGGAACCAGTATACCATCTTTAGCTGTAACAGCCCCTAAATGATTTACCCCCCTTATATCCAGCGTGGTCTCTGGTGTAGGAGTATTAATCCCCATCTGAGAAAATATACAAATACCTGTAAGGATAAAGGCTAATAATAAAACCCTATGTATAAGCTTTTGTATAAAAGCATTACAATGATTAGCATGTGTGTCCATATATCTCATGTTCACATGCTTTGACGAAAATAATTTTTTGTTTTTCATACTTTGTTGTTTAATTTATCTTAATTTAATCTATTATACTGGGCCACCATTCTGTCCCACTACAAATGAAATCAATAAACTGAAATCTCATGTTATTTCCCGTGATGGTTAATACATTACTTCCAGTAGGTTTAGTGACACCAGCAGGCAATGTTCCGGTTGCGGACATATCTGCAGTGGAAACCCCATTTACAATAAAATTAGGCGGATTTCCTCCAAAGAGATAAAAACGCACTAACTTTCCTGTGAAAGAGGCAGAAGGAGTGGGTAAGGTTAGAGTATGTGTTTTATCTACAAAATAAAAATCTGCTAATTGTGAAGGGGTGAAGGCTGACATGTTAGTTGTACCATTAAGCGATAACTCACTTCCAATCTTTACGGGTATAAATGGAGTGGATTTTAAATCACCGGTAGTAGCATCCGCCGTAACGAAAGAATCTGTATTCGCATAAGCATTGGTAAGTACTGTAGGATTCCTGATAGTACCAACTACATGAAACGCTGTTTGTGGACTGTTGGTTCCAATACCTACTCTGCCCGATGCAGAAGGAGTTGAAGAATTACTAGTTGCTGACATACCTGTTCCATAAATAAGGTTGCCGATATTAAGTTGGTCGTTACCCGCATCATTTGGGAGGTTAACGGTTCCTATAAGAATATTCCCACCACCAATAGCAGTAGGTGTTGGCTTATAACCTGCAAGGTATCCAATAAAAATGTTGTTACTACCCGAAGTGTTATTGCCTCCCGATAGACCTCCTACATATACATTATTAGACCCTGCTGTATTTTGCTGACCTGCTTGATACCCTAGCCCCGTATTATTAGTCCCTGTGATACTGCTCCCTAAACTTAAATAACCGATTGCCGTATTTTGCCCATTAGTTGTTGTATTAGCATTTAAAGCATTGGTGCCTACCGCAACATTTTCAACTCCTGTCGTAGTTGAGGCTAGCGCTCCTAAACCAATTGCAACATTACGACCCAATCCAGTCTGCAATGAGCCTAATGCATTAGCTCCTACTGCCGTATTAGATGTAGCAGTAGTGAGTGCCCCCAAAGCGCTCCTTCCAATAGCTGTGTTTAAGGTTCCGGTAGTAATGGATTTTAATGCAGAATTACCGAAAGCAGTGTTATAGGCAAAATTACCAACCGTTGTCGGTCCATCATAGCCAAAATAGGTATTGAATGTGTTGATCCTACCTGAATTAACGTTATTCATTTTAAAAATCAAGTCTTGCGCATCTTTGGTCCCTATAAAATTGGTAGTAGAACTGGTACCTGTGTTTCCAGTAGTGTGCCAGTCATCCCCTTGTATAAATTGCCAAAGCGAGCCATCGAAATAATAATATCCTACCTGTGTGATGTTGATTCTTTGAGATACAGTATCTCCGCCAGAAATATCCGATATATATACTATTGCACCTGTTTGATTTGTACCATACAAAGTGTTTCCTTTAGCAGTTAGCTGTGCTCGAGTCAATCTAGGAGCAATAACCCCGTCAATAGTTGTTAAGGAGTTTGCTACCCCAACTATGTCTAATGTACCTTTAGGATCTGTTGTATTAATTCCTACTTGAGCGTATAACAACAAACCTGTTAAAAAAAATGTAATTGATGCAATTTGTTTCATGGTTTAAGTATTTACTTTTATAAAGATTAATTTTTGTAGGAATCAGTGATGAAATAAAAAGTGAAAAGGCTACTATGCTGTGCTGTAACAAGTAGTATATAAAGCCGCAAATTTTTTTGTAACTAAAAAGATATAATTATATTTTAATTTTCTATTTTTCATCACCTACTTGTTGAAAAAACAATAAAATACTTTTTTATTAGAATAGTTAAAGTTAGTTAATTTTTCATTAAAATAAAAAAAAAAAAACTTTTTTTATTATGTTGCAAATAAATTAATGTTTTATTTAGTAATATATCAAAATGTAATGAAAAAAAATCTTGTGGAAAAGGTGATTTTTAGGCAGGTTATGACTAAGACAACATCTGCTAGTATTTTGTAGTATGCAGTAGAAAGAGAATATTTGATGAGATCAAGTAAGTATTTTAAAAGAATACAATATCTTTCTTAATATAAGCCAGTATTCAATCGGAAAATACGAGAAAAATATTGTAAAAAAGTTGTGTAGGGAAAAAATAGATACGCTAATTTTAGAGTTTTTATCTTTTATTTTTTATGTTTTAGTTATTAATTACAATTTTTTTGCATACTGTATTTGTTTCTCCATATCATTGGGCATAGTATCTACTATTTTTTGAGCTACAGCTTTGCGCCAGAGAAAGCATAAAAGCCCAGTTACAGTTATAGTGTTTGTAATTTTAAGACCTTTCGATGTTTCTTCAAATGTATGTTGGTCATACATTTTGGCTAAAGGAAAATTGGTAACATCTAAAAACATTTTGTTTTCAATTGCCTCTAGTAATTTAATTTTTATATTTGGTCCTCCTTTTGGTCTTAAAATAAAAAAGTTTCCTTTTTCAAAATTTCCCTCAATTTTAGCAAACTCAATTCCTTTGTCCCAATTATGCCAATTATTAACGTCCGAAAAAAGTTTCCATATTTGCTCTTTTGTAACTTCATTTGTTAAAATAGTGTAAGATTTTGTCCACATATTGTTATTTATTAAATGTTGGATACAAAATTCTTTTAAATTTTTCGCAAAACAATAAAATAAGAGGCTACAAAACAACTACTTATCTTAAAAAAACAACTACAAAATGACCACACCATGGAAAATTTAGGCTCATCCTCTTGGCATCACCTTGATTTTTCTTTTTTGATATTCAATATGTTATATCAGATTATAATTCCTTACTTAGCTTGAAACATTATGATTTTACAAATCGGAAATTCGAAATAGCTTAAAAATAATGTAAGGGTTATTTTTTCTTGTTTTTACAAAAACACACTTGAGAAAATACAAGAAATATCATACGAATTTCAAAACCGGCTATACATTAGATAGTTGCTCCTTAACAAAACCTTCTTTGTAATTTATTTTTAAAAAAGTATTAAAAACAGGATGATGTGTATTTGATAAAAATAGAAAACAATTTTCTGTTTCAATATTTCCATCATTTTCTTCATATTCCAAGCGGTTGCAGATAGTAATGCATTGATTTGTGGTCCCGATTCTCCCAAGAAGTAATTCTGAGCTAGCCTAAAATCGTTTTTTAGATGTCCGATTATAGGCTCTATTGCTGCTCTTGTTCTAAATTTTTTGCGTTTTATTTGCTTTTGATAAGCTGTATCTGATTTTCGTGGAATGTCTGGGATAGATATTTTCACACCTTTGATTTGAGATTTTCCTCTTCCACCCCGGTCGTAAACGAGTTCTTTTGGTAGCTTTTGACCGCTGTTTTCCATTTGTTCCAAAAGCGGTTCAATGGTGTGACCATCGTAAGGAGTTTGCAAAAATGTTTTAATACCAAGAATGATTTTTTCCCCTTTGCCCGAAGTGGTTATCAAAGCCTACTTTATTGCCAAACTCATACTGTTTATGCGCTTTTCCTCTCGCAATTGATAATGGCAACGTTTTTTCCTTGCTGTAGCTCATTTTTAATGTCACTTAGAATTTGCTTGTTTCTTGCAGAATCGTGAACCAATATTTTAGATAATACTTCAAATTGATCTGTTTTAGAATGGTAAGGAATACCAAGTGATGTACAGAAGCAATGGATATTTTCAGATTTGATAATAGTGGTAAAATAATAGAACATTGGGATGTTTTAGAACCATTAACAGGAGTATCCTTAAATTCAAATGACCCTTTTTATTATCCAAAATCACTATTGTCCGATAAAAATTAGATTTTCCATTTCTCAATAGGCTTATTATTAAGTGTTTAATTTTTTATATTTTTAAAACCAAGCATATCAAAAAAGTGTAAGTTGAACGGATTCTAAACGCTCTATTTCCCAATCCTTTTCTGGATTTTCGAGAAATTTCATCAAATTGATGTGGTTGAAGAGGTGGATTTTGCAGAAACTTACCAAATTGGAAAATGCCCAATTGCGCTTGAGTCTCTTTTTTATTACAGCTAGTAAAAGATTAACGATTAATACGCAGTAAATCTGTATTTTGATGGCATTTTCATTGTCTCCCAAAAAATATTTCAGTGGAAAATTTTGTTTGAGTTGCTTGAACAGAAGTTCAATCTGCCATCTGATTTTGTAAAGTGCCGCAATTAAATCAGCTCTCATTTCAAATAAATTGGTCAAAAACTCAAATTCTCTCTTGTTTTGGCGGTCATAAAACCTCACTTTTCTTAAGGCTAATTTTGATATTGCTTTTCCATTTTTCACCTCAATTTCTATGACTTCATCAGCTAAAACACCACTGTGAATCCGCCCTTCAATATCCAATTCTTCAATTTTCCTGTACGAAGCATTGTCTTTTATTCGGGTTACAAAGCCTGTTTTTTGCTCTGAAAAATGCTCGAATGCCTTATAATCATTATATCCTTTATCAAAAACGTAAATTGTATTTTCATCGCATTTTAGCTTTTCTAAAAAATTGTGGTCGTGCGTTTTAGCCTCGCTGAACCAAACCAAACTCGGCACTATTTCATCCGCATTGACCACTGTATGAACTTTAATTCCACCTTTCTTTTTGCCCGTTTTTGGATTCCTTCCAACCCCTTCCAAAATGTCTTTGAACAAGCTGATTGTCGTACTATCGAAGATTTTAACCTGCTTTTTTATCACCTCTTTAATTCGGCTGTCCGATAAAAAACTGCCATACTGCTTGAGTAATACCATTTAGTCTTTGAATTTCCTGCATTAATTAGTATCTTTAAAAATGCCAAAAAAGATAGATATCGTTATTTCTGAAGACCTTGATTTTTTAGAAAAGAATCTAAGGAAGTTATCGGGAAGATTAAAACAAGACCGAATCAAGACTCTTATTTATATAAAAAAAGGAGAATATAGCTACCAAAGTGATATAGCAAAAAAATTAGGGAGAGGGGAAAAAACTATCCGTACGTGGATACAGGACTATTCAAAGAATGGGCTGTCTCTCTTACTGGAAGTAAAAAGTGGAGGAAATAACACCCGTACTATTTCTGATCAAATGATTTCTGCGATAGAGAAAAAGCTGAAAGACCCTGAAACGACTATTACTTCCTATGTTGAATTAAAGCACGTTCTTGAAGAGGAATTGGGAGAAGAGATTCTTTATGATGCCTTGTATTCTCATTGCAGGCGTAAGTACAAAAGCAAACTTAAGGTAGCAAGAAAGTCCCATCACAAAAAAGATCAGAACGCAGAAGCGTTTTTTAAAAAATCTTGAAAAAAGATTTGAAGACTTTAGATTTATTCTGAATAGCAATAATTTTGATTCAGTCAATCTTTATTTCCAAGATGAAAGCAGGTTTGGGTTAATCACCAAACAAAAGCGGGTCGTTACAGCCAAAGGTATCAAACCCATCGGAAATTACAAGCATAGCTATTTGTACAAATGGCTTTGGGGAAGCTTCTCTCCCATAACAGGAGAAAGTTTCTGTATGACCACTAATGGAGTTTGTAAAGAATTATTTGTAAAGTATTTAGAAGATTTTAGTCTGCACAAGCCTAACGAGCTAAAAATACTCATTATAGATAATGCTGCCTTTCATTCCACTAAAGATGTGGAGCTTCCAAAAAATATTATTCTTTTTCCAATACCGCCTTATAGCCCCGAACTCAATGCCGCAGAAAAAGTATGGCAATGGATGAAGGATAAAATAGCCATGAAAATATATGATACATTAGAAACTTTAGAAAATAAATTAGAAGAACTTTTAAAAATAGCAAATCATCAACGCATAAAATCTTTAACCGGATTTGAATTTTACTTGAAAGCTTTTTACAGTATTTTCAAAAGCTAAATGGTATAAACCGTGGTAAATATTTTCAAAAACCAAAACATCTCTTTTCTTATTGGCATCCGACAAAGTGCTTCTTTTGGGAATGTGATTCAACTGAAAACCCGCCGTTTTGCCCGATAAACCAAGCATGGCTCCCGATATTTCACGAAGGGATGTACATTTTGAAAAAGAACAAAAAAGCATACTTATCAAATGATCTTTCGTCTTAAAACGCTTGGTATAGCGGTCCGAATCACATTTTTTTACCGCTCTGCCAATCAATCCTTCATCTATTAAAGAAATCAGCTGTCCGAAAACCGATTTGGTAGAAAAATGATTACTTTTACTCATCGCAATTTTGTTAGTTACAAAACTAAATTACGACAACTTTAAAGAAGCCTCTAATCAGGCTTCTTTTTTATCGGACAACAGTGTAAAAAAATATAAAAATTGGAGAAGAATTGCCTGATTTTCTTTAAAAAATGCTAAAGATGTAGTCGTAAACTCTTCCGATATTTTGGAAAATGATTATTGCTTTTTATCTTGGAAGTTGGTGTCCGTATTGCTAAAGCATTGCAAAAAAAATATTTGAATTTAAAGAGAAAAAGAATCTGCCTCTCTTGTGAGACGGATTCTCTATTTTTTAACATGTCAGTGGGTTGCAGCAGCTGCTTTTTTCTGTATAGCCATTTAGTATTTTTATATCCCTCGTGTAATTTCAGAGGCTTCATTAACTACTGGAATTGATACAATATTCAAGTCTTTAACAAATGGCAATTGTGCCAATTCTGCAACTATTGGAGAGTTCATGAAATTATCCAAGTCTTCCTTAGTTTCCCAAAGATAAAAACTTGAATATAAATCTTCATGATTTGACATCCAGACTTTTGAGATAAGACCACTTACCTTTGCTATGGGTTCTGCATAAGGTTTAACCCATTTTTCCATATACTCTTCCTTTGAATTGAATTCAAGACGATAAGAGAAAATTTGACCGTACTTCATTTTTTAAATTATTATTACTGCAAAATTGCGTTACAAAGATCTAATACTTTTTTGAGCCAAAAAATGAATTTTCACACTTTTATTGTGTGTGGTTTATCACATTTTTAGTAATTCGGCTCAACATTTCTCTTGATACACCAATGTAAGAGGCAATAAGATATTTAGGGATTTTTTGGGTAAAATTTGGGTATTGCTCTAAAAAGTGTTCAAACCGTTCTGTAGATGTTAATTTGAGCATTGATAAAATTCGCTCCTGAGAAGCCACATAACCAATATTAGATTTTACACGGAAGAAATACTCCAATTTATGAAATTCTTTAGCTAATTTTTCTAAATTTTCTTTTGTGATAGACAATAGTTCACAATCTGTTACACAATCCACATAAATTGTAGCTTCAGTCCCATTAAAAAAAGCCTTATAGTCTGTAATCCACCAATCAGCTTCAGCAAATTGTAAAATATGCTCTTTACCACTTTTGTCGATGTAATAAGATTTTAGTAACCCTTTGTTAACAAAAAACTTACTGATATTATGTTGACCTGATTCCAACAAGAAAGAATTCTTTCTTAATTTTTTTTCTGTGAAGTGAGCCAATATATAGTCAAATTCTTTTTCTGTTAAATTTATTAAGCTTTCAAATTGCTTTCTTAATAGTAAACTCATTTTTCAAATTATTTTCTGATTTAACTTTTTTAAATAGTTCAAGTTGTATAAACTGTTTGTCGATTGAAAAAGTGATTGAATCGAAATACAGATAAAATAGTTCAATGTAAGAACAACCATTAACTTAATATTAAACTATCCATTTTGTCAAAACGGCTGTGCAAGTTGAACAACTCAAAAATAGTTAAAATTTTGTGACTTACTTTATGTAAAGGGTGGCAAAATTTTACGACACAATAATTCGCAGATTGATTTTAAAGGTGTCAGCTCACGAAAAGTAAAAAAACCGGGTTAAGGATAACATCTATTAGAGCCTGTGATAAGTTTGCCTACAATATTTAAAGAATACTAAAAGTTAAAAATATTCATATAGAATAATACATTAGAAAAAGCAACAGGAAAAAGACAGAGAGCTTGCAGATATTCAATATCGATTTAAACATTGAGTCCCTGTTGCTTGTTTTCTAAAGACCGAATAGGATGCTGTTCAGAACTGTGATAAGAACTCTTATCACAATGGTTAAAAAGAAAACTACTTTCTAATGAAATTTAAAAACTTTTAGTAAGGCGAATTTAGGAAAAAAAGTAATTGGAGTGGATGTGAGTTCCAAGATTTTGGTAATGAGTTTATTGAACGATGAAGAAAAACAAGTCATCATTAATGTTTGCAACAACAAAACAGATATTGAAAAATGCTTGAAGAAGTGGAAAAAAGAGACGTACAAAATTGTGGTTGAAGCCACTGGTTCCTCCAGTAGCAAAATTTTGTATTATGCTTACCAGTTGGGCTTTGAAGTGTATCAGGTAAGCGGATTATCTATAGCAAGCTCACTATAAAAAGTCTTATCTTAGCTGTATGAGTTATAGTTTAGATTTTCGTAAACAAGTATTTAAAATAAAAGAACAGGAAAAGCTTACTGATCAGGCTGTTTGTAAACGTTTTGGAATAAGTACCCGAACCTTTTCCCGCTGGAAACAAAACCTTATTCCTGTTGGGAAAAGAAATAAACCCGCTACGAAGATCGATATGGAAGCTTTAAAGAAACATGTAGAAGAATTTCCTGATGCTTACCAGTATGAAAGAGCTGCTTTCTTTGGAGTCAGTCCCAACTGTGTTCTCTATGCCCTTAGACGATTAAATATAAGTGTTAAAAAAAACACTGACTCATCCCAAGTCTGATCCTGTGAAAAGAGCTG
Source organism: Chryseobacterium sp. HMWF035 (assembly GCF_003094695.1). Classification (NCBI taxonomy): domain Bacteria; kingdom Pseudomonadati; phylum Bacteroidota; class Flavobacteriia; order Flavobacteriales; family Weeksellaceae; genus Chryseobacterium; species Chryseobacterium sp. HMWF035. Next base: position 33,653 of record NZ_QEHP01000132.1, read on the forward strand.
AATTTCAATATCAATTGTTTCATTATCAACAGCTGGAACAAAGAAACATTATCTATATTGATGAGAGTGGTTTTGCTACCGATGCACCAAAGGATTACAGCTATAGCTTAAAAGGAACAAGATCTTACGGGGTTAAAGACTGCCCATAATAAAGGAAGAGTGAACGCCATTGAAGCTATTCTGGATTTTAACATCCTCAATGTAGGATTGTTTGAAGGAAATATCAATGCAGATGTTTTCCATGCTTGGGTAACTCAGGAGCTCCTTCATTCGATTCCTGCAAATTCAGTCCTGGTAATGGACAATGCAACCTTCCATAAAAGATCCGATAGTATTGCTGCCATAGAAAAAAGTGGACATTCTATTCTGTTTCTGCCTCCTTACAGCCCCGATTTAAATCCTATTGAAAAGAAGTGGGCACAGGCTAAAAGTATGAGAAGAAAGGTAAGGTGTGATCCGTATGAACTTTTTCAAAAATTTATCACTTGACGAAATATATTGAGTTAGCTATATCAAGAAATTTGCAGGAGTGAAAAACCACATCAGCAAAATCGACGAACAAGACGCAAAACCGATTCGGAATTTTTGGAGAACAATCGAACTTAATCCTTTTGAACCGAAAAAGAAAATATTGAACTTCTTGACCAAGAACTGATGCTCTATATTGATGAAAGTGGTTTTGCCACCGATGCACCAAGGGATTACTGCTATATCTTTTTCAAAAAGCTATCTCTTGATAAAATATATTGAGTTAGCTATAACATGATGGTATAAAAGTTGGAATAATATATATGTTAAAGATAGTTTTAATTCTTATTCAACTGCTTTTCTTTAATTTTTTTAAATAACAATAAAGTGATATATGAATTGTTTATATAGAAATAATAATTTTATGTAGTGGCAATGTGTTGTAAAAATCAAATATTTATGATTAATTTAAAATTATTTTTACTAATAACTTGCTGAAAATTGGGTGTGTCTTAATTTTTTTTTACTATTTGATGTATAATGTGTAATAATTTATGATTTTATATTTGTTATTCATATATGTTTATGGTTGTATTTTTTTTAAGCATGAGATTATTTTATAAAATGTTAATAG
>NZ_QEHP01000133.1:0-1431 GCF_003094695.1 Chryseobacterium sp. HMWF035
CCATTTCCATTGTTTATATTTATTTTTATCAAAAGTATATATTTTTTCACTAAAAGTAAGGTTTTTTTTATCAAAAGTATTTCCCTAGCTTACGATTTATATTTAGTTTAGCATATGAAAAACACAAGTGCACAAATGTTTTTTTAGTGTTTTAAAATTATTATTAATAAACAAAAAATCATTTTATGAGAAAGACGTTATTGGCAACTTTATTGATTGCCGGAACAACTTTAGGTTTTGCAAAAAATAATGTAGAACCTGAAACTAATGTAAAACTTCAAGATAATAAAATTGAAGTTAAAGAAACAAAAGAGGTAAAAGAAGAAAATGATGATTCAGCTCGTAAAATCTGCACAACTATTTGGACTTGGACAACAAGTTATCAGGTCACAGGTTTAGACGGAACTACTCAAACGGTAACGGATCTTCATACAGCTCAAACAACCAATTGGTGTGGAGATAATAGCCCAAGAACAACATTTGTTTCTGGACAGCCATAATATTATTAATCTAAGTAGTGTGTATTAAGCTAATACACACTATTTTAAATAGAATTCTTAAATATGAAATTTATAATTAAATTAATTTTACTATCTGTTCTTTTTTCTAACGGATTAGTTTATTCTCAACGTTTACAAGTTGAGTATGAAAAATATGACCTTACAGATGGTAGTAACATTAATATGTCTAACGAATTCAATGAGAAGGTAAGACAAATACGTAAAACTCCCCAAAAATATTTTTTGTATTATAAAGATGGAAATTCTTTTTTTAAATCTATTCCTCGCAATTCATTTACTCATAACGCAGGTGATATAAAAAAAGATGAGAGTACAACGTTACATAATAGAGAAGTTTTCAAAGATGTCGAATTAAAAATTTATCATAATAAAAATGAAAATGGAAATTATAGTTATCATAATTTTCAAAATATTAATGAAGAATTTTATGGATATAAAGACACGAAATTTACGAAAATCGAGTATAAGGATGATATAATGAATATTGATAATTATGTCTGTAAATTAGTTGAAGTAAGTTTTGATTCTATAACAAATTTTAAAGTTTGGTATACCGAGGCTATTCCTATTTCTGCCGGACCTTTTTCTTTTAATAATTTTCCAGGTTTAGTTTTAAGAGTGGAAACAGATAGTTATAAGATAACGGCAATTAAGATTAGTAATGATGCAAAGGAATCGGAAGTAGAAACAATGAACAACAAGCTCAAAGTATTTAAGAATGAAGATTATGATAAAAAATTGAGAGAGGTCAGAGAAGAAAGTAGTAAACCTACTTTTGAAGAAATAAAGCTTTAATATAATGCAAAGGTTTTTATACTTATATATTATATTTCTAATAAATTTTTCAGTCATACAGGCTCAAACTATTCACGTAAAAATAAAAGATAATACAAATAAACCACCTGAAAAT
>NZ_QEHP01000134.1:0-6009 GCF_003094695.1 Chryseobacterium sp. HMWF035
CCAATCACTTTTTTTGATAATTTTGTCATCGTAAATCTTTTTTTATAAAGAGGTTTTCTTCTGATCCACCATGGTAAAAGTTTTACCAACAATGTTCTGTCCGGATTTGGAAGAAAACAGCAGCAGGGGAATAAAATCACGGGCGATATCAAAGTATCATTCGAGCGTCTGTCTTTATCTTGCTGCTTTTGCTCTTCTGGTTAATATTTTTAACTAAGTTATCAATCTGTTTTGTTTAATGCAAACTTACCATCAGAGGGTATTTATTCTTAAAGTCCACTGTACCGAACGAAAGATTATTCGGGTCATAACCGTAATATCTGGTATTGGCAGACTGGGAATTGGCATCCCGCACTTCTCCGCCAGCAATCGCAGTAACCTGATGTTTTCCAAACCCTCTGTTGAAATTCAGCTGGCCACGGAAATTGTTGATGAGCAGTTGTGAGGTCGTTTTATCCAGTATGCTGCCTTTCGGAACGTTATAGGTAAGGCTTCCGTTGGAATTGATGACCGTGAACCGGTTGACATAATCTCTTACGTAGTAGCTTTCTTCATCATAAAGACTGTTGGATAGACCGGTAGTTCTCTGGTACTGGTATTTCAGATCAGCATCCAGTCCCTTCAGGATCTTGTAATTCAATCCTGTATTTAGGATGATCTCCGAGCTTCTGCCTGTTCCTGAGAAATGCTGCCAGTCGGTCAGCGGATAGTAGTTCCAGTCCAGTAATTTTCCATTGCCCAATCCCGATTTGTAACCCTGTTCAAAAGATTTTGAGACAATAAGTGCATTACCGTTAGTATCCGCCATTTCCATATAGGGAACCGCATTGGTTTTCATAATAATACTTCCGTAATCACTTCTTCCGTTCCTGGTAGCCGAATGGGTAAAGAAGATCCCGGTGTTCAGGGTCAGATTCTTGAATGGTTGCCAGTTGTTCTGGAAACGCAGGTTCATCCGCTGGTAGTTCTCACCCAGGTTTCCGGTGTTGTCATCGTAGCCCAATGAAGAAGTCCACGAAAACTGCGGTGCACCGCCAGCCATACTCAGTGAATACTGCCTGTTTTCCAAAGGCTGGTACATATATCTTTTGAACCGGTCACGGGAATCAATGCCTTTTAGCCGTTCAATTTCCTTCTGAACGGTTTCGTGAGAAAGGAGACCTTTCTTTTCCTTGTTGAGAGGATCGACAACAGGAGACAAAACAGGATGGCTTGATGAATTGATATCGGTGTTATAAAAGTTCTTCTTAAAAAGCTCCTGTTCCACATCGATAAAATCTGCGCTGGAAATCACTTTGAGGTAGTTCAGATCAGGTTTTGGACTTGTCGTGAGAAAGGTATTAAAATCCACCGTGATCGGCTGATTGTATTTTGCTCCCTTCGTAGTAATGACAATGACACCGTTGGCTGCACGGGCTCCCCAAATGCTCGCAGCTGCCGCATCTTTAAGGATGGTAATGTTCTCAACAATATTGGGGTTCAGATTGCTGATATCGCCTTCGTATGGAAAATTGTCCACAACGATCAGGGGAGCTTTAGGTCCCTGAATCGTACTGAGTCCTCTGACCATAATCTGCGGCGTTCCCTGGGAAGTTCCCCTGCTGATAACAACGCCGTTCGCAGTAGCAGCCAGGCGGTCAAGAATATTGGTGGAGACCTGTGTGTTTAGGGCGGTCTTACCCACGGAGGAGAACGAACCCGTGGAACGCTCTTTTGGTATTTTCTGGTACCCGGTAGTTAGGACAACCTCATCGATCTGTGCCACTTTCTCTGACAGATAAATCCTTAAAGATTCTGAAAGTGGGAGTTCCAACGAAAATACCTTTTCTTCATAGCCTTTTCCGAGAATAACCAGGCTGATTCTTTTTTCCGTCTGTACTGAGGCTGAATTTTCCGTTTTGGTCTGTCGTGGTGACGGTTTTGGTATTCTGTATGGCTACCGTCACGCCTTTCGCCGGCAACCGGGTGGTTTCATCCAAAACGCTTCCCGTAATTATCTGCTGCGCCATTACGGGCAAAGCAAAAAAGATGGCGGGAAGCATTAATAATTTCTTCATAGTTGGATATAGTTTGAGTTGTTGATAATTCAATGGAATTTGTAAATGTGAACTTTAGAATCAAGTAGATTAATGAACCAGTTTGTTTGACGATGGATAGATGGTAGATAAATTTCATCATTGATTATCTTTAATGACCATCATCAATAGATTACGTTCTGCCAGGATCAGATCCAGATCATATTTCTGAAGTTCTTTTCTGAGTGTCGGGATGTCTTTGATGCCGGAGACTTCCAGATCTACATTACCGGTATAGCCGGTCTCATCGACAAAGATTTCCTTAATGGGAATTTCGCCGTTAAGCATATTGATCATATTCCTGAGCGGTGCGTTTCTGAGGATGGATGGTGTCCGTGGAAAGGTGGAGCGTTTTTCCCCACCTTTGCTCGCCAGCTTATCTTTCCGGCTTGTTCTTATTAATACCAGGCATTGTACAGGTCTTTTTTCCAGTTTTACCCTATAATCGGAATAGCGGTTGATATCTTCCAGCATATACTGATAAAGCGCATTAGCCTTACTTTCAGGAATAATGAATTCGTAGTTGTACAAATTGGAGGTATCATTGGAACCGTCTGCTTTTTGTTGAAGCATCAGCTTTTGGGGTTCATTAACCTCAATAAGCATTCTTTTACCCGTAAAGGATTCTTGGGACTGTTTTCTAAACAATTCAAAGCCGATGGCATAATACATATCCCAAAGAGGAAGATTTGTGAATTGTCTTCCTTTGATCGTTCCGGATGGTGTGGTCCGGAATGTTCCGCCGGAACCAATGTCGGGAATAGGGCCTTTGGCAAAGAACGAATAATTGAGAAGCTGGATATTCTTCTGACGGTCATAGTCTTCGGAAAGCATCAAGGGACGTTTACGGTCCATTTGTATAATGGTCTGCAAAGAAGTTTGCTTTCCATCCAGGATCTCATTAATGGTCTCTTCACTAAGCTGCGTCGCATCCGTGGTACTCAGTAGTTTTCCATCTTTGATCCAGATGATAAACGGTACACCTGCATGGGGGAAAAGTTGATGGAAATACAAATCGCTATAAACAGAGGTCAGAGTGTTATATTTCTTTCCGTTTTGGGACGCGAAGAATTTTTCCAGTGCCAGCTTATCCTGGTTGCTTACTGGTAGTATCCTGATCCTGTCCCCGAACTTCTGTTGCAATGTAGTTATCTTAGGAATATTCATCAGGCAGGCACTACACCAGGTGTTCCAGAAGTCGATTAGAATTAATTTGTCCTTATCTCGGGAAAGGTTCAAAGTTTTCTGTGAGTGGTTGACTACAGGAAGAGAGGTTGTCCAAAAACTTTCGGGAAGATGTTCTCCGACTTTAACAGACTTGTCCTGCGCAACGGATGTGGTAGCTGCCACAAGGGTAAAAACAAGGGACAGGATTCCCTTGCAAAAGATATTTTTCATACTTTTGAATAGGTTTTTAATAATTATTAATCACTGATTATGCTCTTTCCGTATGGTCGCCAAACTCTTGCGGAAAGGGCTTTCTTATTTTTAGTGGGGGGTAATTTCTAGGTACTGTTTTCCATTCTCTGATTTTTAATTTTAATGGTTATTGATTCTTTTGCATTCTTCTTTCGAGGATAAAGTGTGCTGCATCCATCATTTTAATAAGATGGATGTAGGGTGCAAAAATTTTGCTCTCGGCTGCATGAGCATAAATACCCATTGAAAAATAGACCGCAACTGCAATGTAGTAGTCGAAATCCTTCAAACTGTATTCTGCAAAAGCATTTTGAAATACCAGGGTTGGATTACGGTATTCCTCATCCGAAAGAGAAGCCTGAATTAACGGAGAATTGTTTACCGGATTAGAATTCATTTCCCAGGGTGTTTCCTTCAGCCTGATTGCGTAACACGCCCATACAAAAGACCGCAAGGCCTGATGAAAATGGAAGATCGCCGAAGAATCTTCATTGATCGCCGTTTTCTTTTTTCCGGCATAGATCATAATGTTGTTGAGCATCTGTTTGGTGGTGACCAGGTCGTTAAAATGGAAGAAGGATTCAAAAAGCTTTATCCCGGAATGTTTCCTGCTACCTGACCAAAACCGGGCGTCAAAGTCTATTCTCTTATTTTTCAATCGTTTTTGTTTGGTTTAATGACCGCATAGGAGGAAGTTTTACTAGTGCAGAAAACTTCCTGCCCATACAAGCCAAAAATTAATATGAATGAAAATTGTGTCTCGTGAAAGCTGTAAAGCCGCAATGGTTGCGCTGCCATTGTACCTGTCCTAATCTGATACTGTATTTTGTAAAAGCAGCTTAGAGAATTGTAGAGATTGCGGACTGCATAAGAAAATAAAACGGCGTGGAACTCTACAATATCCGTAATAGAGGTACTGGTATACCTTGGAAACAGATAAGAGAGCTCACGCCTAGGTCGTGAGCTTAATACTTATCCTCTTGTTTCCTAAAAATTACCAGTTTTCTATTACAAGATTCTAAGCAATAGCTTCTATTATTTGTTGAAGTATCGCAAAGTTACAATTTCTGTAACCTATTTTACAAATATAATAATATTTTCCTATTGCGCACAGAAAACCGCACTGTTTTTTTGTTCTTTGTTTTAATTTGTTCAAATGGACGATGAGAAAGACGTAATTACTGATATTTGCAAATACATTTATTTTAACTGGATTTCAAAAGCGGAATCACAGAGAGATTTTGCGTCAAAATGTGGTGTTGAAGAAAGCACAGTAAGGAGAATTAAAAATATTGCTTTAGGAACCTCGAGGGTTGATTACAATATGTCTTTAAAAACTTTGATAAAAATCTGTCAAAAAAAACAAGTGACTTTAGAAATCTTTTTTTCAAATATAAAAAGATAAAATCCTAACTAACGAGTTAGGATTTCCTTTTATTTACGAATTGCTTTGTAATAGTGCTTTGAACATTGTTGAAGAAGTTCTTCTGTTTCCTTTAATTCTTTTTGAGTTTCATTATAACTTGTGGTTGTCTTGTGCTTTTGTCTTGTCATTTTCTAAGGTAAATTTTTCCCTATAAAAATTAATATATTCTATAAATCGTTCTTTTTACAATCTCTGTTAGCTACATCTTTAAATATTCTACGATTTCGTACATTTGGATCAAACGAACAATTTAATAATGAGCAATAATCAAAATCTAATAAATACAATAGGCTCAGATTCAATAGAGCTGATTGGAGAATATTCCGAAATTGCAGTTGATGCATTTATTGAATCTGAAGTCATTCAAGATATACCAATCTTTGGTAGCATTATCAAAATATCTAAAATAGGTTTAACAATTCGGGATTACCTTTTTATTGAAAAACTCAAATCATTTTTACTGACTTTAAACAAAGTTCCAGAAATAGAGCGTAAAAAGTTTATAAAGAAACATTTGAATAATGATGACAAAATCAATAATGTCGGCGAGAAAATTTTTAATGTAATAGATAAAATTGATACAACTCAAAAAGCAAAATATGTTGGAAAAATCTTCAATTTGTATATTGAACAAATCATTACAGAGATAGAATTTTACGATTTAATATATACTGTTGAAAATTTTAAAATTCATTATACCGATCTTTTTATTTCAGCTTGTATAAACATTGAAACCGAGGACAAGAACCAACATATAATCGATCATTTCATAACCTGTGGTTTATTTAATAACAAAGAAAACTTTTATATTTATACCGATAATGAACCGAGATATGTGAGCAATCAATTAAGTAAAATAGGTAAGATTTTTTTAGAAAGAGTGCTCATTTATGATAAATCCAAAATTAAGGAAGAGTTTATTAACAAACTATTAAGTATAAAAAGACATTCACTTATTGAAGAAGATAAATGGGAATATTACAAGGAAATTAATTTGAATGATTTTAAATCTTATTTAGAGAAAAAAGAACTTACTGATTTCTTGAACATCAGAATATATAATAGTTTTTTAACAATAAGATATAAAAG